>NZ_LATL02000195.1 GCF_000972705.2 Limnoraphis robusta CS-951
AGTAGAGTTATTATAGCATTAGAAAGAGCCTTATATCCCCATACCTGAAGGTAGGGGCGTGTGCGGCAATTTTTGGTAAACCCGCCCTAACCCGTGAATTGCCCACAAAAAACGATTATAAACCCGCCCCGACAACAGGGGTGGCTGTCAACTTAAAAAGGGCGGGTTTATCGAGGTTATTTCTAACAGAGATAGATTTTTTCCGAACCCGCCCCTACAACCGTGTTCACTGGTTACTGGTGACTGTTCACTGTAAATTAACTGTGACGCTTTTGATGCCAATTCCAAGCGTGAGAAATAATCGCATTCAAGTCAGAATATTGAGGATTCCAACCTAAAATCTGACGGGCTTTTTCCGCAGTTCCTACTAAAGCAGGCGGATCACCCGGACGGCGATCGCATTCAACGGCTTTAATTTCTTTTCCGGTGATTTGTCGAGCGGTTTCGATTACCTCTTTCACAGAGAATCCATTCCCATTCCCCAGGTTAAAGACATCTGTTTTACCCCCGTTCAACAGATATTCTAGCCCTAAAACATGAGCCGTCGCTAAATCGGTAACATGGATATAATCTCTAACACAAGTTCCATCAAGCGTCGGATAATCTGTCCCAAAAATAGAAATAGACTCTCGTTTACCCAAAGCGGTGAGTAAAGTTAGAGGAATCAAATGAGTTTCGGGGTTGTGATCTTCTCCGAGTGAACCCTCTGGATCGGCGCCTGCCGCGTTAAAATAGCGGAACCAAACGGATTTAAAATCATAAGCCCGATCAAAATCCGATAAAATATGTTCGACCATTAACTTAGTCATCCCATAAGGATTAATGGGATTTTGGGGATGATCTTCAGGAATCGGAACCTGTTGAGGAACGCCGTAGGTCGCACAAGTAGACGAAAACACAAATTTATTAATCGAGGCGTCTTTCATCGCTTCTAAGAGCGTCAGCGTACCGATGACATTATTACGGTAATATTTATCAGGTGCCGATACAGACTCACCGACATAAGCATAAGCCGCGAAGTGCATCACCGCATCAATGCGGCGCATGGAAAACAGATTATCCAGCAGTTGGCGATCATTAGTATCCCCAATCACTAATTCTGCTTTGAGAACTTGTTCAACGATATCGCGATGACCGTAAACGAGGTTATCAAGAATAACAACTTCATAACCCGAACGTTGCAGAGCTAAAACCGCATGAGAACCGATATATCCGGCTCCGCCCGTTACCAGAACTGTTGGCTTGACTTGAGACACGTTAAATCCTAACTCCTATTTGAGCCGAACTGAATTTTAATTTTTTTATCAATCGTCCAATATCTGAGCCGAAACATCCACCGCTTGAACATCAATGGTTCCGGGTGGGGTTAAGCGATTAAAATGACCCTGTTCAACTTGAAGTGGCTCACCACAATTCGGACACTGGCACTGGGTTTGATTGAGTGCAGTAAATTCATAAGCACAGACTGGGCATTCATCTTGTATGAGATTTCGGCTTAACCACCACTGCACCCCAACAAACAAGAGGACAGGGATCAGGATTACAATCCCCACGAGGATAAGAATAGACCACCCCAAACCGATCGACGTCAGCAACCAAATCACTGCCAGGATAATCAGCCAGTTGCTTATCTTAGAAAAATTAAATTTTAGGATTCTAGGCCGTCCCTGGTTCACAGCGTTCTCCTTAAGCGTTCACCGATGGATAAATCATCCTTTCTTCTATGATACTACTGACAAATTCAGCAGTTTTTGGAGTTGCACCCGAAAGGCTTCTTGACCAAACTGTTCTAAACTTTGTTGTCGTAACCATTCACCCTGACAACGTTGGTCTTCCGCTTGCAAAATTTCAATACAAGCTTTGGCGACCGCATCGGCATCTCGGTGAGGAACTTGCCATCCTAAGTTTCCATCTTGCAAAGGATCAGCCGAACCGTCCGCATCACCCGACAAAACCGGAATGCCACAAGCCATCGCTTCTAAGTACACGATACCAAATCCTTCTTGAGATGGCATGATATAGGCATCAGCAACGCGATAATGTTCTACTAAGTCTTCAGTCGGGACAAATCCTGCAAAAATTACCTGATCTGCAACGCCTAATTCTTCGGCTAACTTCGCTAAACGCGGTTGGTCGTCTCCTCGTCCGATCACTAAATACTTAACATTTTTGATCGCTTGGGAAATCTGTGGTAAGGCTCTAATCGTAACATCTACGCCTTTATAGATATCTCCCGACCATAAACGCGCAACGGTCATTAAGATTTTGGCATTGTGTAAACCATATTTTTCGATCAGGTGGGGCGGTTTTGCACCGGGAGTAAAGCGATCGCCATCGACCATGCAGGGTAACAGTCTAAATTTTTCTGGGTTGAGTTGATTGGCTTGGCAGGCTCGATCTCGACTATAGCGGCTAATTGTCCAAATTTCGTCAGCTTTTTGCAGGGCGTTGCGATATTTGAGGGGAAGCGGTTCCCAGACTTCTTTTCCGTAGGTGAGTACGGTGTAGGGGACTCCAAAGGGTTGACAAATCACTTGGACGACACGCGCTAAATTAATATGACCACAAAATACCCGTTGAGGACGGTTTGTCAGTAAACATCCCAAAAGGGTTGAGGCGAGTCGAATGCGTCCGAGGGTCGGGACTTTCGTTTTGAGATAATGAAACTTAATATTGCTGTTTTCATAGGGGTTTGGGCATCCGGGAGCATCTCGCAACAGTAATATTTCACTTTGGAAGTTGGAAGAGGTGTCCAACTTTCCCCGAGGTTCAATCAGCTTAAGATAAGCATCTAAAATATCTTTAACATAGGACTGAATGCCTCCTTCACAAGAGAATATTTCCAGGAAGCACCACAAGAACGGGGGGTTGATATCTATTTTCTTGTCCAAGTTTTGTGATTATCGTGCTAATACAACTCTTTTTTACTCTATTACAGCAAATACTGGGTTTATTGGCATCAAAAAAACATAAAAATATTGATACCTGTGAAAGTTTCACTGATAGACTCTTGTACAGCCTACATTGAAACCCACAGGTATCTAAATACGTTACAAGATTTAGAGAATGCTAAAGCTTAGAACAAGCCCAAGGTCAGAGACTTATCAATTGGGAAAGTCGCTCCGATACCTAACCACAGGGTTGCAAATGTTCCAAACAGGAAAATAGCAGTTGCGACAGGACGACGGAAGGGGTTTTGAAACTTGTTAACATTTTCAATGAAAGGAACCAGAATCAAACCCAGAGGAATGGCAGACATCAGGGTGATTCCTAACAATTTGTTGGGGACAACCCGCAGCATTTGGAAGGAAGGCCACAGATACCATTCGGGGAGGATTTCCAAAGGCGTCGCAAACGGATCAGCCGGTTCACCAATCATCGCCGGATCAAGTACAGCTAAACCGACGATCAAAGCAAAGGTGCCGACAATTACCACCGGGAAGGTATAGAGTAGGTCATTCGGCCATGCGGGTTCACCATAGTAGTTATGGCCCATACCCTTGGCAAGTTTCTCGCGTAATACTGGATCACTGAGATCCGGTTTCTTTAATGTTGACATCGTTATACTGAGTCTCCTTTCTCAAGTAATTCGGTCACTAATGGTTCTAATTATGGTTTTGAGTGATGCTGATTAGTGTAGCAAAAACTACTCAACTTCACCTTACAACGGGCCTGAGATGCCTTGCTTACGGATCATTAAGAAGTGCATTAACATGAACACAGCAATCAGCCAAGGCAATACAAAGGTATGTAAAGTGTAGAAGCGGCTTAAGGTTGCTTGTCCAACGGCTGAACCTCCACGCATCAGTTCAACCAAAGTAGAACCAACGATTGGAATCGCTTCCGGTACTCCAGATACAATTTTAACCGCCCAATATCCCACCTGATCCCAAGGGAGAGAATATCCAGTTACCCCAAAGGAAACGGTGATCACAGCCAAAATAACACCTGTAACCCAGGTGAGTTCACGAGGCTTTTTGAAACCGCCTGTCAGGTAAACGCGGAAAACGTGCAGAATCATCATCAGCACCATCATACTGGCAGACCAGCGATGGATAGAACGAATCAGCCAACCGAAGTTGACTTCCGTCATGATGTATTGTACAGAAGTGAAAGCTTCTGTTACCGTCGGTCTGTAGTAGAAAGTCATCGCAAATCCAGTTGCAAACTGGATCAAGAAACAGACCAGCGTGATTCCGCCCAGACAATAGAAAATGTTGACGTGGGGAGGAACGTACTTGGTGGTAATGTCATCTGCGAGCGCCTGGATTTCTAGACGCTCGTTAAACCACTGAAATGCTTTTGATTCTTCTATTTCCTTTGAGAACATGAAGCTAGAATTCCTAAAAATGAATTGCTGTCTGGATTGGGTGATTCACCTCCTCCCACTGCCTACTCGTAGAGAGACGTGGGATACCTAAACCTCACAACTTTCGATTCTAAGGTTTTCGGCGCGAACTGAGATGAATTCAAGCTCAAAGCTTGTTTCGACTTAGCGCGGTCGATCACAGGCGAGGTTTCCGAAGTCTGTGGAACCGCTCCACTTGACTCTCTACTACTTTAGATCTTCTAAGCTAGCATAGAGACTACTAAATCTCAGAATCACTAAAGGATTAATATTCAGTTTACAAGAGTGACTGAGATAATGGTACAACTCCTCTGAGCTGGCAAGCAGATTGCCCTCAGTCATTTACCCATCCTTCAAAAATGTAACATAACTTTAACTATAATTTCACAAAACCATCAAGAATCAAGTGGTCTCAAACAGAGGTTAATCACGCTAAAGCCGTTGTATGCCAATCTGTACATCATTGCTGTCTCAGTCGATAGAGCCACTAGCTCCATTTCTGAGAACAGCTTGCCCAAAAGTCCAGGAAAACCTTAAAGTTAGGTAATATGCACAAAAGAGTTTTTCAGATTGTACTGGTCATTGTTCTGCAACTAACCGTAATTGTCGGAGGATGGACTGCGCCTGCATTGGCAATCACGGATGAACAAAAGCTGATCAGTGAAACATGGCGTATTGTCAACCGAGCCTACGTCGATGAAACTTTTAACCATCAAAACTGGTGGTTCATTCGCGAAAAAGCAATTCGTCAACCGTTAGAAAATAGAGAAGAAACTTATCAAGCCATCGAGAAGATGCTGGCGAGTTTGGACGATCCGTTTACCCGTTTACTTAAACCGAATCAGTATCGCAGCTTACAGGTGAGTACCTCGGGAGAACTAACAGGGGTGGGATTGCAAATTGCTCTTGATGCTGAAACTGGACAGTTAACGGTTATTGCTCCGATTGACGGTTCTCCGGCGGCTCAAGTGGGAATTCAACCTCGCGATCGCATTCTCAAAATTGATGACTTCTCGACGGCTGAACTGACTCTCGATGAAGCCGCAACCCATATGCGTGGGCCAATTGGTTCGACGGTGAGGCTAACGGTTGAACGGTTTGATACCCAGAAAATAGAGGAGATCGAACTCCAACGTGATCGGATTGCTCTCAATCCGGTATTTGCACAACTGCATTCTAAGTCGTCGGCGGTTCCGATTGGTTACATTCGCCTGAGTCAGTTTAGCGCCAATGCAACCGAGGAAGTCGCCAGCGCCATTCAAACTTTAAACCGTCAAGGGGCGAAAGCTTATATTCTCGATCTGCGAAACAATCCGGGTGGACTCTTGCAAGCGGGTGTTGAAATTGCCCGATTGTGGCTCGAAGAAGGAACAATCGTTTATACAGTCAATCGTCAGGGCGTTTTAGGGAGTTTTGATGCTGTGGGTTCATCACTCACCCAAGACCCTTTGGTGGTATTAGTCAATCAAGGAACAGCCAGTGCGAGTGAAATTCTCGCCGGAGCCTTGCAAGACAACCTTCGCGCTCAACTGGTGGGTGAAAAGACCTTTGGTAAAGGGTTAATTCAATCGCTGTTTGATTTGCCAGATGGTTCGGGATTGGCGGTAACGGTTGCCAAGTACGAAACCCCAGCTCACCATGATATTAACAAACTCGGGATTAAGCCGGATCAAATTGTGCCGACCAAAGCTTTAACCCGAAATCAGATCGCCACTGAAGCTGATCCTCAGTATCAAGCTGCTGTTGATCTATTGGTTTCTCAGTTTGCCCTAGCAGACGCTTCCTAGTTAGTCACCAGTGACCAGTGAACAGGTAAAAACTGATAACTGATAACTGTAAAAACTGATAACTGTTCACTGTTCACTGTTTAATGTAATCCTGCATATTCAGGAGAGTTAGCCGACTCTGTTTGCTCGACGGTAAAATCTTCTAGCCAAATCACCTGTCGCTGTCCGGGTGCAACTCTATTGCTATACTCCTGCATGATACTGGCCGTTTGTTGAGGATCGAAATGCCGATGGAAATCGGCTTGCTCTGCGCCTACTCGCTCTCGGGTTAACTTAACTTCAGATTGAATCTGACTAAGCTTTTCTTCGGCCGAACGATAGTAGGGCAAAATCTGCACTAAAGCAGAAACGACACAAGCTGAGAGTAAGACGTTTGTCACCAACTTCACACTGGCTTCGATCGCGTGCGCTCGGTGACGTTGAGAACGTCGTTGTTGTACGACTTGATGATTGAAGCGGCGACTCCGTAGTTGAACTGGGGGTTTAACCGGAGTAACGGGCTGAATCGCTTGCATATTCTTTCTCTATAACGGTATAAACTTTTACGAGTCCCCGGAGGTCAACCTCTAGGTTCCTCAATACCAGTTAAGCATACAAATAAAAGAACTGAGTATTCTGTGTTCACTTAGTCAAACAAAAACCGTCTCGACTGTTAAACAAGGTGAGTTAGAGCAATTGCTGGTTCAGCACGGATAGGGGTCTAGCTCAGTTTAACGGTCGAGAACAGCTTAATCCCTGAACTCCTGGGCTTGGGTGTGACACACAGAAGCCTTAATGTTTCAGGGATATCAATTGACGAGACTTACTTGTACAGTTCAGTTGCCAAGCGGAAAGCCATGATTCCCGGAAACAAAGCAATCACCAAAGCAACCAAGACTTGAGTATCTGATAGAGCCATCGTTAAAAAACTCCTTATTTTAGAGATCTATTGTTCACAAATTTCAGCTATATTGAGCTTTTTGGGAAGAGTTCGTAACAAGTTTAAACAAATTCTCGATTGCCTTTCGTTGATCCTCGGTCCCGAGTTGAGCTGTAATTCGCCAAAAGCTTGTCGTTGAAGCTGAGTTCCTAGTTAAACCGAAAGAAGTTTTGCCGCTTGCTTCAGCTTAACCCTGGTTTGTAAATTTTCAGCAACTTACGTTAAGATTATTGAAGTGTGTTCTCATTTGTCTGGGGTAAATGGGGATTAATGGCTTCTGGAGTTTAAGATGTTCACGCTCCCCCGATGGGGAAAAGTGCCAGCTTGGGAAGTGGTCTAAGTTTACCCGTTGTAAAAAAAAATACATACTATCATAGAATCAATAACATCGTAAATGTGGCATCAAGTGTTAGAAGTTTCTTCGCCCGAAGTGGGTCTTAATGTATTCTTTCTGCTGTTTATTCTGGTTGCTCTAGAGGCAGTGCTATCGGCTGACAATGCGATTGCACTCGCTTCAATTGCTGGTAGCTTAGAAGACAAGAGACTCCAGCGTAAAGCTCTCAACATCGGTTTAATATTAGCTTTTGTTTTACGAATCGCTCTGATTATTGCTGCGACTTGGGTTATCCAGTTTTGGCAATTTGAGCTAATTGGGGCATTATATCTATTGTGGTTGGTGTTTCAATACTTTACCAAAGAAGACGAGGATGAATCATCCGGTAGCAAACGCTTCTCTTCACTGTGGCAAGTCATTCCTTTGATCGCCATGACGGACTTAGCCTTTTCTCTCGATAGTGTCACCGCAGCGATCGCTGTTGCAGATGAAACTTGGTTGGTGATCGTCGGTGCTTCGCTTGGTATTATTGCTTTGAGATTTCTAGCAGGATTATTTATCCGTTGGCTCAAAGAATACAGCCATTTAGAAACCGCAGGTTATCTAACCGTTGGTTTAGTGGGACTGCGGCTACTGTTTCGAGTGGTAAATCCTCTCTATATTCCCCCAGAATGGTTGTTGATTGTCATAACGGTTGGGCTATTTGTTTGGGGATTTTCTGAGCGCCGAGTTTCCCGAAGTATGGAATAGCTTTGACTTTAGGGAAAGAAGGGATTGATGAGTTAATTTTCAACGAAAGCGCGGGAGTCCCCACGCTCAGTGAAGCGTAGCGAAACGGCGTGGGGAGGAATAGCGCAGCAATTGAGGGACTCGATGCCCCGAAAATTGCTACTTGACAATTCAGCTTCACCTTCGTTAAGCTAGAAAACATTTCGTGAAGGTTTATCTGTGAAGCAAGTTGTGACCGCCAAGTTCAAATTAGACCTGTCTCCAGAGCAAAAAGAAGCT
>NZ_LATL02000196.1 GCF_000972705.2 Limnoraphis robusta CS-951
GTTTTTTTTATTTCACCACCAAGAAAGGAAGACACAAAGATTTATTCTTAGTGTTCTTTGTGTCTTCGTGTTTTTTTTATTTCACCACCAAGAAAGGAAGACACGAAGATTTATTCTTAGTGTTCTTTGTGTCTTCGTGTTTTTTTTATTTCACCACCAAGAAAGGAAGACACGAAGATTTATTCTTAGTGTTCTTTGTGTCTTCGTGTTTTTTTTATTTCACCACCAAGAAAGGAAGACACGAAGATTTATTCTTAGTGTTCTTTGTGTCTAGCGTGTTTTTTTGATCAACTTCCAACTGTTTCTGTGCGAATTTTCGTCCACAAAGAGCGGTATTGTTCTAAAGTAGATTCGGGTAAAGGAAGCAAAAATTCACTTTGGTCTAAAATTTCTGCTTTTGGAAACAGCAAGGGATTATTTCGCAGGGCTTCTGGTAACTCATTGGGGTTCATCTGAGGAACAATGGGGGAGGTTGTACCCGTGAGTAAAGACATTTGAGTTGCTATTTCCGGTTGCCAACAAAAATCAATCCACTGTTGGGTTAAGGGAACTTCAGAGACAGGTTTTGTAGAGGCAGGGCGTACCCACAAATCAGTCCAAAGGCTGGTTCCCGACGCCGGAACGACAACGGCGAGATTATGTTGACGGCGAATTTTTTCGGGAAAGTCAGTAGACCAACCAACCGCTAACCAAGTATCTCCGGTAATTAATGGTTTGAGATAATTATTAGAGTCATAAAGTTTAACGTTGCGGTGGAGTTGACGCAGTTCTTCTTCTAAGCTAAGAACCCGCTCCAGATTTGTAATATTGTAAGATGAACCCAGTTTTTTTAAGATTAAACCAATCGTTTCCCGAGGATGATCCAGAACAGAAAAGCGATGACGGATGTCTTCTCGCCACAAATCGCCCCAATCTTTCGGTGTCCAACCGAGAGATTTAAACTGATCGACTCGATAGGCGATGACTGTCATTCCCCAACGGTAGGGCGCCGCCCAGACTTGCCCTTGGGGATCTAACTGTCCTTCACGGTTGCGGGTGACTAAAGCTTGCCATTGCTGCGGGAGTTGATTCCACTGTTGCCAAACACTCGCATCGAGAGGTTGTAGTAATTTCTGTTGAATAGCAGCACTCAACCAGAAATCCCCAAGCATGACTAAATCTGTGGTTGCAGAGTTCTGTTGTAGCAAGCCATAGAGGTCTTTGAGTTGAGGCTGAGGAACAAAATCGATCACAGGACGATCTAAGAGTCCCTGACGGAACTTACTGACCATTTGGACGGGGACTGAACCTTTTAAGAGTTCGATTCTGAATGCCGTTTTCTGACGGCACCCGACTGCGATACTTCCTAATGTAATAGCACTTGTCCCCAGGAGAAAATTCCGTCGCTTCACAGGTGTTACTGAATTCGTTTTTCTAGATACTGACCAATCATTTGCTGTTCACCCGCTCTGGTGATAATCGACTGACGGGTTCGGTACTTCGTGCCGATGTGTTTGATTTCTTCCTCGAATACAGAATTATTGTACTCGGTTCGCAAGCATAATGTGTCTGGATTGGGAAGATAATATTTAGCGTTGATGGGTTTATCTGTCGCAAAACCGCGATCGCGATACAGAATATTTCCCAATACCCCAAAAATTGTTGACCCTTCTGATTGGGGGCGATCGCTTGTCGAGCGGGTGCTTAACCATTCTACATAAGAACCACAGAATAATACTTCGTGATCGCTGAGGTTGTGCAGTTCAGCCAGTTTGATCAGTTCCGGGCTACCTTGGGCTAAAAATTTCACCGTCAGACGGCTAACCCATTCTTGAGGTTTTCCATCCGGGAGCGTGTAGTACCGACGTTCAGAATTCCACATTCCTTCTGATTGGCGAAAATATTGTTCGATTTGAGGTACTGTATATCTTTTGATTTGTTGGATCGGTGCGTTCATTTAAAGAAGTCCTCCTCTCGGTTCTACTGAAGTACAAAACGCAATGTTTAAGTACCCTGGCTCGGATTTTGTTATATTTCTTAATATACACACAAAAACCTCAACATGGCAATCTCAACAGTCGTTTTTTGTGATTACAAGAGTCTCTTGAGAATTTCCGGTATGATGAGAAATTTGCGGCTCTTAATTACAACTGAGAATATAAGACCCAAAAATCAGAGCGCAGTTGCCCTTGATACAAAACCCTGAATTAAAGCCAAGATTTTAGTGATTTACAGCAAATCTTTATGATAAAGATTAGATTTTTGTTTCAGTTTATCACAAATTTTCATAAACCGGACTGAGTGATGAATCCTCCAAACGGTAGAGATCTAAAAAATACTATTAGGCTTGAATCAAGAACTGGGTAATTTAGGCTGAAATTATAGACAAGACAATCAGCGACTCTTTCAGACAGATCCAGTGAAAATTTATCATTATTTTTAATGATTTTGCTTTGATTATTAATCAAGTTACTGCCAGTTTATGAATGTTGATCAGCCGCTCTGAGCAGGGAAATTAATCAAAAATAGTCTAGTTCAATCTATCAAAAGTATAAAAGCAGAGGGTCTATACAACCCAAGGATAACAATAGGCCATATCAAGAGCCGGAAGTGAAACAGCTTTTTACTCCTACGGCAATCTCAGCAAAGATTTGGCTTCTTTTGGGTGAGAGTCAAAAGCAGAGAATTAAAATTTCTTTAATGAGAGTTTGAGGGTAAAAGTTAAATAATGTAGAAGTAACTTCCCAGTTGAGCAATTTTCTGTCTAGGATTAAAGATAGAAATCCACTAAAGACAGTAAAGGAATTTTCATGGATACGCTCAACCAACAAGTCATCGCTTTGAATCACAAAGTTGATCGACTTTACGAAATCGTTATGCAAGTCAATGACAGAGTAGGCGAATTGATCACATCCCAATCACCCACCCAAACCGAAAATCGAAAATCCCCAGTAGAACCTACTCACAGTCAATCTTTTACCAGGCGACACCTTTCGCTCGAGTCGAGATTAGAACATAAAGATGTTTTAAGCGATGACGACTACATCACAACCAAAGTGATGATTCATCGAGAAGAACCCAACATTACCGCCGATCTGCAAGTTCAGAGACTGACAGCACAACTAACAGCCGCTTACAACCGGATCGCCGCCTTAGAAGAACAGTTGCTCGCCCAGAGAACTCATTACTAACTCTGTAAGACGTTCTAGTTAACGTCTCTACATTTGATCACGGTTTACAACAGCTTGATATTGATCGGCTAAAGCTTCAATCGCATCTAGCAGTTGGGTAGAGTTCCAACCTTTTAAATGAGCCGCAATCGCACATCCACCAGCCCCGACCCCTTCTTTAACATATCCCTGCTCATAAGCTCGCAGTTGAGGATAACGGGAAGTTGAAAAGTTGAGAGGGGTAGCCAGTAGGGGAACAGAACCAATTTCTTGAGCTAGTCCTACTGTATCGCCAGTTGGATCTTCAGCCACCCAACGGGTTGTTCCGACTATCACTTGTTCCGGGTGCCAATCTAAATCAAAATAGTTAACGAGCGCTTCACTTAAACCATAAACCGCCAGCATTTGTGTTCCCCCCGCTAGAAGAACTCCCACAGTACGACTAGCGGCTATTGTCATTGCTGCAACGACAATTTGCATCGGATCACCAACAGCAGCTACTAATTTCAGGGGATCTAAACCCTGAATCGATTGAGGATGCCATAAGTTCGCCGCTTGTAGTCCCGCCGTTGCGATCGCCAACTTTTGATGATGATTACAATCAGGATGACTACTATTAACCTTATTTTGGGCGGCGAACCCCAAACCGAGCAAGACTGCTAAAGCCGTAGTCGTACCCCCAACAACACATTCACCGATAATCATATAACTGGGGGAATTTGCTTGCAGGGCGAGTCGTTCACCCCAAATTAACCCTTGTTCAAATAGGTGTTTAACCGTGCTTAAATCCATTGCTTGACCCGAACTGACACATTTTGCCGGAACTCCCCCTAAATCAATCGTAGGAACCGCAGAAGCCACAGGTAATCCCGCATTCAACAGACAAAGCGGAATCTTCAAGCCCTCGACAACCGCCCGAGAAATCAACACTGGAGAAGCCCCGGCATTTAGAGGCGGTAAAGGATATTCAGGTGATTGTTGGGGGCCGTTGTAGAGAAATTCGGCATCCGCAACACAGGTATATTGGCGATCTTTCGGCGTGGCACCCGCAGCCGAAATACCTGGAATCAAGCCAGTTTCAGTAAACCCCAAAACACAGGCAAAAATTGGCTGACCTCCGCGATATTGTTTTAACCAGTGGTTCGCCCGTTCCGCTTGACAATAGACAAGTACAGTCACGAGAATTAGTCCGGTAGAGTGGAAGCCCCGTTCTTCAGAGCGGGGAGGAAGCGTGACACGAGCGGCTTTAGCCGCATGAGAATCAATCATACATACTGGTATCCATCTTTTTTCTGGGTGGGTGTGCAATATTTGTGGCTAATTCCAGATACTCGACCTGCTTTAGTGGAGATATCAAAACTGCCAGAGGCGCGGCATAGAACACGTCCTTTATAGATACCTATCTTTTGACCTTTAGTGACAACAGCTCTGACAAGATCTCCCGTCTTAAAACCTTTATGAATTTGTTGTCTAGAGCGGTGACGGGTCGGAAAACCATATTTATTAGTACCGCACATTTGACGGCTACCATGTCCGGTTGACTTGATCAGTAAAGGTTGATTAGTTTCTAGCCTTAAAGATTCGGTTTTCCCGACGCAAGCCGCATCAATCCAGTGGGTTTTAGGAAGGTCTAGACGACAGCGATTATATTTAGTCATTCCTCCTGAACCTGTGTGAACTTTGAGTCCAGTTCTCTTTAACTCGTTGTACAACTTCCAACGGGTAGAGTTAACAGCCGCAGCATCTTTTAAGGGAGCCTTCGCTTGACTTAGAATTCGCTTAATCAGGTCAGGTTTTCCAGATAGAAAGTCTTTGATATCTAGGTTATACTTGGCTTGATTGCATGAATGGCAACTTACAGTTAGGTTGCTAATTCGCATCAGTTCCCCCCTTAGATTTTGCTTGAATATGTTCAACCTCTAAAGGTGTATTTTCTGATCCACAATAAGCGCATTTTCTACCCCATTTCTCTAAAAGATATTCTCGAACTTCGTAGCCGTGTAACTCGCCTTGTTGATACTCTGTGCCTGACACTTCTGGGTTTTGAATTTTCTGAGTATCAAAGCGGATTAACTCTTGATAGATAGAGTCAATAAGGCAAAATCTTGTCAGACGGTTAACCCAGGTCATCGTAGTTTGCACCCGATGATTTAAACTTGGAGCTAACCAACTGTCCCTAGGTTTGCGATTTAAAAACCTGGCTTGTCGATAACGAGTTTTACGATTTCGCCTTCCTCGTCGAAGTTGACGACGACTAAGTAAAGCATCCTTGATTTGTTGACCTCGATGGGTTAATTCTCCTGCCCAAACAACTGAGTCATTAAGCAGTAAGGCTAAACCTGTTGTTTTACTGCCAGGATCTATTTTGAGCTGGCAGCTTGTCGGAGATTCCTTAACAACCTTTTTCAAAATAATGGTGAAAGGATACCGACGATAAACAGCCGCTTTACCTGCTTTTAACAAACTTCGAGCTATAGAAGGTTTGCATGGTGTTAATGGGTTTTTGTTGGTATCTAGTACCAGAACATGATTAGACATTGTTGCGTCCAAACTCTATGAAATAGGTAATTTTTTCCTCGCCAATGTTTTTAAAGCTTGTTCGGCTAGTTGCACTTTCTTACCCCTCGTAGGAATGTTTAACAACTAACGACAGAGCCACAAACTGGAAAGCATTTATAGGTGTCATAACTCTAAAAACGTAGTCAGTTAAGACTTAGGCTGGTCAGCTATCTAAGAGGGAGGCATGATGCCCCGTTCTTTAGAGCGGGGTGCTGACAGTCCTCAGATGAAATGATTATAGGTCGGGGGTGGGGAGACAGTTATCAGTGAACAGTTTACAGTTATAGCGCTACGCGCTAGGCAATCTTGCAAGAGGCAAAAGGCAAAAGTTAGACTACAAAAGGTTTTCAGCTTTTACATAAGTCCTAACCATAATGCGTAGTGCTATATCAGTGAACAGTAACCAGTGAACAGTAACCAGTGAACAGTAACCAGTGAACAGTAACCAGTGAACAGTAACCAGTGAACAGTGACCAGTGACCAGTGACCAGTTTTTGCCTTCTGCCTGTTGCCTTCTGCCTGTTGCCTTCTGCCTGTTGTCTTCTGCCTGTTGCCTTCTGCCTGTTGCCTTCTGCCTGTTGCCTTCTGCCTGTTGCCTTCTGCCTGTTGCCTTCTGCCTGTTGCCTGTTGCCTGAATTAACCTTCGTAGTCGAGTAAAACTTGCACCCAAGCGGGAGGGCGAGGAATGGGGCTTTTGAGGCGATCGAGCAATAATAACGCCACCAGATGAACCACAAACAGATAAATCGCACTATTAACGACAACCATGACAATGGCAAGGATTTGAACAAGGGTTAAACTCGGTTGAGCGAGTATTCCTAACTTGATAAAGATCCATTCCGCTAATTCTGTAATTTGAGTTGTGGCATAAACCCAGAGATCTCGACCCAGTAAAATCGATAATAACCAATAGCGAAAAAAGAAGCCAAAAGAGCCGATAATCGCACCAATTCCAATGGAAACAAACCAGTTAGCCCCACGTTTCCACAAACCCCCCATCACAACTCCCATCCAACCGTAGGGAATCAAGTAGATAATCGAGCGAGTAGGCCCCATCAAAACCGTCAGTAACAGCAGGGAAGTCAAAGCACCCATCCAGGCTTCTCGCTTTCCCCAGCGTAAGTACAGCAAAGCAATCGGTAAAGGAAAAAACACCCGCAACACAGGCCCCATCGGAAAATAATAGTTAGCAAACCAAATGAGACTCGCTGTACTGGCGAGAAATGCCGTTTCTACCATCGGAATGGGAGAACGAGGCTTTTTGTCGGGTTGAGCGTTGTTTTGATTTTGAGAGAAAAGGGGACTGGAAGGGTGAGGTTTTTTGGTCTTTGTCACAAAAATCTGGGGGGAGAAGGGGGAACGGGAATTGACTTGAGAGTCGCATCAGGGAGCGAAAACACCAAATCAGCAATTTGATCCAGGATTAGACGAGGATGCGCTCTAAAGCGTGAACATCTGGAATACTGAGAACATCGCGATCGCGATGAATCAATCCTTTCTTCTCCAGTTTACTGAGAACTCGGGTTACTGTCTCCCGTGCCAGTCCACTCAAGCCACTTAACTCCCGATGGGGAAGATTGGGAATTTGGGTGCCTTCTTCGGTGGTTTTTCCCTGTCCTTCTGCCAAAAACAACAAAATATCAGCAACTCGGGAGGTGCTGTCTGATTCTCGCAGCCGTAGTCGTCGGTTCACCTGACGTAGACGCCTTCCCATCAATTGCGCTAACCGAATACCCGCCTTGGGTTCAGTGTTAATCAGTTCTACAAAATCCTGGGCGGGCATATTCCCAATCATCGTAGGAGCAAGGGTGATCACATCTGTTGAACGGGGAACTTCATCTAAGGCGGCCATCTCACCAAATATTTCTCCTTTTCCCAAGATATTGAGTGTCACTTCCTTACCGTCTAGGTTGTAGGTACGAATTTTGACCCAACCATCAAGAATAAAATACACGGAACTCCCCCAATCATTTTCCAATAAAATGACTTGGTTTGGAGGATGTTGGCGGCCGACAACGTGAGATGTGGCTTTATCTATTGCCTCAGTCGGCAAACCTTGAAAGAAAGATGTGGAGAGGATCATCTGAATGATATCAGATTGCGTCTCGCGGGAGAAGTACCGATCTTCCATGAGGGTCTCATACTGTAAATTTCGCTTCAGCGATGGTTAGAGAGGATCTAAAATAGGGGCTAGTTCTACTTGAGTACGCTCTTTCCCTAGCCTATCATGGTATCAGTTTTAGGGGGAGGTTCTAGCCGTGACTGCTCAAAGCGATCGCATAAAAGCTCTGATCTTGAATATAGACAAAGCGTTGAGCTTATCCAATCCTCGGCCACCTCTGGTTGTCCTGGGGGATAGCATCATTCAATCACGCCAAGTTTTAGAACAGGTCAGAAGTTATTTATTGTCTCACTCCGAAAGTCTCTCTTCAGGGAGTCTGGATATTATCCCCGACTCTCAACCAGAACTCAACTCGCTGGAACAATCTTTGCGACTGGCAATTCGTCAGGAATTTCAACAGTTACAAACTCAGTTGACTCAAACGATTCAAGCAGAAATCCAGGCAATGCGGCAAGAGCGAAGGGTTCTGATCCGAGAACTGCGACTGTTAAGACAGCAGCGACAACAAGCCGAAACCGCTTCTCAACTGAGTCAAGAGCCTCAATCTCCCTCCCCTGTGCAAACGGTATTTGTTGAGCCGACAGCAACTTATCGTTATCCTTCATCGAAGGAACGAGTACAGGAATTGTTCCCCTATGCTGGGGTGGAACTTCCCCCACAGCAGTTAGAGTCTCTGGTGACATCTGTTGCTGTTTCTGCCTCCAGAAACCCTGAACCAATCGCTACGATGCCAGATGTGACTTTATCTCAACAGCTAGACTCTGATCAATCGGAGCTGATCAACCTTCCCTCTTTAGCAAAACAGGAATCATCCGAAGAAACCCCGACTCAAAATGATCCCCCTGACAGGGTAGAGTTAGAGTTAGTCGCACCGCAACTGGAAATTTCCCCAACCCTTGAGGGCCTACAAGAATCCACTCTCAACACAACCGAGGTGATTGTATCTTTAGATCCAGACTCAACACCAGAGGAAAACCCCCTAGAAATCTCCTCAGAGGGCGTCAATCAGGTGAATGATGTCTTCGGAGCGTTAGACTTAAGGGAAGCCGTATTCGTCGAGTCTCAAGCCTTACGTTCACCTTCTGTTACCCTAACTCAGCCGACTACGCCACCCGATCCGATCCATCAACTCCTCGATCAAGAAGGCTATATTCCTGCTTCACCCCTGGAAAACCTTTTACCCCATGATCAGCAACAAGAAGACGACGATGATCAGCTAGACACTCACCTGATGGTTGATAAGAGTATCAGACAACAACTTGAGGAAGATTTGTTGAATTTAGAACAGCAATCTTTTATTGGGGAAGATCACACAACACCTAACTTTTCCAACCCACTCCCAACAACTCAGGAGATCGAGACTTTTGAGCAATTATGGTCTGAAACTTCTCCCGTTGAGCTTAATCCCTTTGCTGAAGCCAGTGCGTCTGAAATGAACCTTGATGAACTGCTCGATGATCTCGATCAAAACGAGGGAGAAACAACTCACCCAGATGAACAATCAGACGATCTCAATTTTGAGGCTTTGAATCGGAAACTGCAACAGTAATTATGCCACCTGAGTACAACAGTAAAGACCGAAAAACAGCACCGGATCAATGGTATCTTTCACTTGATCTTGGAACAGGACTGTCCGCCTGTTTACTGAACCGTAACAGTCAAAAAGTGTATCCTGTTTATTGGAAAAGCAACACTAACAGTCCCTCTGATTCCGATCAGGTGACTTTTCGCCTACCTTGTGAAGTAGACTGGCAGGAAACACCCAACGGTAAGGAGCGAAAATTAAAAAATTTCAAGCCCTATCTTAATATTGCTATTCCCTACGTCAGAATTACTCAGGATACCGCTTCAGAAGTCAGCCAAGTTCCGGTACCGTTGATCCAATTATCCGACAATCAAACGGTTTTTTTAGGCAAGTTTCAACGGGCTTTACAGCTATTACTCTCGACGTTAACCCATGAGGAGTCTCAAAAGCCACTCAAAGGTTTGATGTTACCCAAATTCTACACCTGTGGAGCGATCGGTTTAGACTCAAAAACCCTTGATTCTGTTCTCAAACACCTAGCTGGAGTGATTGTTGGTTTTCCCTGTCAGGGAACGCAAGCTTATCGTTTGAATGTGGAGAAAGCGATTTTAGATGCGAACCTTGTCAAAAGCTCTGAGCAAATTTTATGGTTAGAAGAAACGATCGCCATCATGTTGGCTCAACTGCGTTCTGATGGGATGATATCAATGTCAGATGGCGGTGTATTAGTCATCGATGCGGGAGCAACAACAACAGAAATTGCTTTGGTTGAACTTCCTGATCCCATTGAAGATTTGACTCATGCTGATTTTGTTTGTCATAGTTGGGCTTATGGGGGAGATTCACTAGATCTCGATATTGTTTGTCAGTTATTGTTAAACTCGCCAACAGGAAAACAGTTACAATCTCAGGTATTTTCGGAGCAAGAGTTGATCAAACCTCAAGCGGGATGTCCTGATTTACAGCATCGTTATCGTCTTCAGCAACAGTTATACAGTCAGCCTTTGGGGGTGGCATTATTAGACGCTGCAAAATCTTTAAAAGTTATTCTTTCCCAACAACAACATTACAGGTTAAACATTGAGGATTATCAATGGGAACTCAACTGGACAGACCTAGAACGCTTGGTTTTGGTTCCGTTTATTAATCAGTTTAACTCAGAACTCAATCATGCGATCGCGAAAGCTGGAATTTCTAGTCTCGCAATTAATCAAGCCATTTGTTTGGGCGGAAATGGAGTTTGGACTAAGTTAAATCGTTGGTTACGACAAAAATTACCCAGTGCGATGATTTTTCAAAATGATAGTCGAGAAATCGGCGTTGAGGAGGGGTTTTTGTGGGATCAGGTTCAGGTGGCGATGGGTTTGGCGACGTTACCGCTTTATCCTCAAGTTCTTGATCGCTCCCGACATCAGTATAGTGATTATTTTCTGCTGACAGAGTTGTTAAATGGGTTTGAGGAGCGATCCTTGTCTATTGATCAGGTGATGCAATTGTTGGAAAGTCGCGGAATTAATACCCGATCCTGTCAGTCTCGAATTCTCAACATTTTAAAAGCGCAACTTCCACCAGGGTTAATCCCCAGGGAGCCAGAACTTTTGTTGATTCATCCGGCTTCTCGACAAACTCCCGATTATCAACGTCTCAGCGAGGGGAATTTGTTTATACAAGAGGGCGATCGCTGCTATCGCCTCAATCGTGAACAAGCGGATCAAGTTCGTCACTATCTCAAGCAACTGCTTTCGGACTATCAACAATCTTTAGAAGAGCCTGCGGTGATTCCCTTTTAGTGAGTTTTTAACTTTTATCATACACTACTCCTGAATACTCGTATCAGATTGATCATCAATATTTTGTATATTGAATTACAATTTTCTCTTTTTTGCAGAGGATTTGAGAGTGTGAAATCGGCCATTTCCGAATGCTTGATCCTCTGATCAGCGCACAATAAAAAATCTGACGGCAATTTTACAAACTCAGGGGATTTGTGAATCAAATAGTCATTGAGTTTAAAGATTTCGTAAAATTTTGAGGAAAGTTCAACGTAAAACTTCCGGTTAAGAAAAAATTTACTTAG
Source organism: Limnoraphis robusta CS-951 (assembly GCF_000972705.2). Next base: position 11,433 of record NZ_LATL02000196.1, read on the forward strand.
AATGAAACTGGAGTCTCAATTCACCAAAAAATCACCGGGGTAAACAGTTGTGACTGGTATTTCCAAATCATCTATCCACTCAGCCAGCAAATATTTAATTGAAGGAAACCCTTCTAATCCTTTCCAATTTGGAACAAGAGTCCATCCTTCTGTTCGTTCAAAAGTTAAACGCTTAATCGATATTGGGGTAGCCTTAGTTGGATTATCAATTACAGCAATCATAGCCATTCCTATCACGATCATTATGTATTTTGATGATCCAGGCCCCCTTTTATACAGTCAAATTCGCTGTGGTTTTCGGGGGAAACCCTTTCGGATGTGGAAATTTAGATCGATGGTTGTTAATGCGGATCAGATGAAGCATTTGGTAGAAAACCAAGCCAAAGGTCATATTTTCAAGAATGATCGTGATCCTCGCATTACCCGTTTAGGTCAATTTTTAAGGAAAACGAGTCTCGATGAATTTCCTCAATTTTGGAATGTTTTGCGCGGAGAAATGAGCATCGTGGGTACTCGTCCTCCGACTCCAGATGAGGTTGAAAAATACGAAGAGCATCACTGGAGACGGTTAGATGTTCGACCGGGAATTACAGGAGAATGGCAAGCCAATGGTCGTTCGAGTATTGATGATTTTGAAGAAATTGTGATGATGGATATTAACTATCAGCGCAAATGGTCTGTATTTTATGATATCGTGTTGATTATGAAAACAATTACAGCCGTTCTCAACAAAGACGGAGCTTGTTAATCAAGGTTGTACTTTATTACATTTTACCTTAAACCTTCTCAAATATGCCTTTAGGCTCAAGTCTAGCTGGGAAATTCCTGCTAGATTTTTAGAGTGTACAGGCGATAAACGAATCAATACTTTCAATGAACTTACCCACTTGGATCACGTTTTCTCGTTTACTGGGTGTTCCCATACTCCTGTATGGCTTGCATGAACCGACGCTAGAGAGTCGCTGGGTGTGTTTGGCGGTTTTTGTTGTCGCCGCTTCTACAGACTGGCTGGATGGCTACCTGGCGCGGAAACTTAACCAAGTGACTGATCTGGGGAAATTTCTTGATCCATTGGTGGATAAATTACTGGTGTTGGCGCCGCTTTTGGCTTTGGTTGAACTCGGACAAGTTCCTGCTTGGGGTGTATTTTTGATTTTAGCACGAGAATTAGCGATCGCAGGTTGGCGGGTGAATCAAACTAAAATATCAGGGGCGAACCTCTGGGGAAAACTGAAAACGGTTATTCAAATTATCGCCATTTGTTTATTAATTGCGCCTCTATCTTCTGAGTGGGATATTGTTAGTTTAGTGGCGTTTTGGGCGGCTGTGGCTATCACATGGATTTCGGGTATTGTTTATTTATTACCTGCTAAACATGAGACATCTATTTAGTCTGGGGTTGCGTCATCAAAATCCGGGAAATTTACCACCAAGACACCAAGACACGAAGTTTTTTTTCTCTTTGTGTCGAGCGTGTCGAGCGTGGTTTTTATTCTTTTGATTTGGGAATCAGACGCCAAATGGTTGTTTGTTCTTCTTGGGTTGGAAGTTTTTCTAGGGTTTTTCCGAGTTGTTTTTGTAAGTCTTGAGTTAGGGTAATAGGGAAATCAAAATCTAGGTTTTGAGTTTGAATCAATTCGGAGAGTTCAGTCAAGGAAGTTTTTAGGGTTTTGCGTTGGGAACTGGTGAGTTTAAAGCTATCTGTTTCTGCAATTTGTTGAGTTTTCATTGCTTGTTTGAGACGCTCTTGAATGTGAGTGATTTCTGAGTCTAAGAGTTTCCATTCTTCGGCGATTTCTTGATAACGAGTGGCGAGTGTATCGAGGTTTTCTGTTGTGGGATCGGGTGAAGATTTGGCTTGCAGTTGGAGCAAATGTTGATGAATATTAGCTAAATAGACTAAATCCATTTTAGCATATTCGAGTTGCTTTTTGCTGAGAGGCCGTTGTCCCCAATCGCTGCTTTGTTCTTGTTTATCAATATTGCTAAAGTTGCCTAATGTTGTTGCTAAGGTTTTCAGTTGATAGTTGGGAACGGGAAGCAAATAATAGGGGATTTTTTTGGCTATTTCTAGGGTGCAGGTGACGTTTTTTGCCTGTTTTTTTCCTAAAAGTTTTAGATCATAGTTGGCATTATGAAAGACTTTTTCAATGGCGGGATTGATCATAATCACATCAATAAAATGACTGATTAATTCCGTTTTGTCTAAAACATCTAAGAGGTAGAAGTGATCGTCTGTTTGATCATTGACTGTTGTTAAAACTTGAATCAGAGATAACCGAGGTTGACTTTTATAATCTGCAACTTCTGTATCAATCCACAAAATTTGAGCAGAAGACAGTTGATTAATAACGGCTTTAATTTGTTCGGTATCGGTTAAATAAGGCATGAGTTTTACGAAGACTTGAGGATAATTTTTTTAAGAACAAAGACACAAATGCGCGGCTTGATCACAAGTGGAACCATCGGGCATAATGGTGTTTGTTAAAATGGCACAATCCAGATTTGCACCGTCAAGATTTGCACCTCGTAAACTCGCACCTTGTAAGTCAGCACCGGATAAATTTGCACCGCGTAAATCAGCTTTCCAGAGATAAGCATTTTGTAGATTGGCGCTCGTTAAGTTCGCACCTGCTAGAGTTGAAAGATTCAAATTGGCTCCCCTTAAATCAGCTTGAATTAAATCAGCTTCAGATAAATCAACTTTCAGCAAAACCGCTTCACTCAGATTGGATTGTTGTAAAATAGCTTGAGTTAAGTTCGCGCCATGTAGAGTCGCTTTTTTCAGGTTTGCTTGTGTCATTTGGGCGAGATGAAAATTGGCTGCGGTGAGATCAGTTTCTTGCAAGTTCGCTTTTTTGAGGTTCGCCTGAGTAAAATTAACACCGTTTAGATCCTGTCTTGACAAATCTACCTCAACTAAATGAGCATGGTTGAGGTTAATTCCAGTGAGACGAGTTTCGTCAAGTTTAGCACTATTTAAACGAGCATAACTGAGATTCGCCCAACAGAGGTTTGCACCTGTAAGATTAGCTGAACGTAAATTAACACCACTTAAGTTCGCCCCACATAAATTTACTCCTGTCAGGTTCGCTGAACGTAAATTCACCCCTCGCAAAACGGCTCCACTGAGTTTAACGCCCTGCAAATCTGACTTTACTAAAAAGGCACCTTCGAGGTTAGCTTTCGTCAGATCAGCATTGATTAATTGTCCTTTTCCAAGTTGAATATAGCTGAGATTACTAGCGTATAGAAAGGCATTACTGAGATTACTTTCATTGAGTATGGTGCGGCTGAGATTTGCTCCAGCAAGGGAAGCTTCAGCAAAGTTAACCCCAGGTAAATTAGCATGAATTAAACTCGCGCCAATCAGGTTAATTTTTCTGAAATCTCGTTCTCCAGTCGTGTAACGTTTTAAAAGTTCTTTAATCTCCATCAGGGAGCCTCCAGCTTTTAGTTCAATTGTGGCACGCTACACTGGGGAAGTTACTCAAATTCGTTACGATTTGACATAATTTTCTACTCGCGTCGATCCGGTAAAATTGCTCCTCGAATGTCTGCATCTCGTAAGTTCGCTCGATCAAGACGAGTATCGAGCAGTACCGCTTCCATCAGATTAGCACCGCTCAGGTTTGACCAACTCAGTTTTGTGCGGTAGAGTCGCGCTCGGCTGAGGTTAGCGCCTCGCAGGGTTGTCCAACTCACATTAGCGGCTCGTAAATTGACACCACTCAAGTTCGCTTCACTCAAATCAGCCCCAATCATTGTAACTCGACTCATATCGGCTTCACTGAAGTTGGCACCAATTAATAATGCACCACTGAGGATAGCATTAATCAGGTTTGCTTTTTCTAAGATAGACTCTCGGAGAATGACATTAGTCAGATTTGCTCCTTCTAGAATAGCACCCGTCAGGTTTGCTTTCATTAAATTAGTGCGAATCAGGGTAGCATTAGTGAGATTCGCTTTGACAAAATTCGCTTCGGCTAAATTGGCTTCAGTCAGGTTAGCATCGGTGAGATTGGCTTGAGCGAGACTGACTAATTTAGACGATGAACCTCGAAGATTTGATCCCATCAGGTTAGCGCGATCAAATTTAGCTTCAGTTAGGTTAGCGCCAATTAAGTTAGCTTCCATTAAGTTGGCGTCGCTGAGATCAACGCCCATCAGTTTGGCTTCGCGAAAATTAACTTGGGTGAGGTTAGCATTAATGAAGTTTGTATCTTGCAAGTTCGCTCGTACTAAAACCGCTTCACTGAGATCGACGCCTCCTAAATCTACTCCAATCAGGTTAACGGCTCGAAACATCCGTTCACCTGCTTCATATCGCTCCAAAAGTTCATCAACTTGCATATAATTTACCTCAACTAATTTTTGATTAACTCTTCTGATTCACGCTGTAGCTTTCATCTTTCCAAATTCAATGGAAGACTCAGCGTCAAAACACTGCCATCTTAACTCTCAGATTGGCATAGTTTCTCACCTGTGCCTTCACAACCTCAACTTAGGGATGAGAAATCCCCACACTCTGCGACAATAGATACAACAGAGAAAGGAAACTGGGTAATGGTAGAGACGCGATATACCACCTCTACAACCCGATGGGCAGATCGTCGCAACAGTCTAAAAGATGGAAGAATCTAACTGACTTGCAACAGACCACCATACCATTAAACTTTGAGACAGGAGAGACTCATGTCAGATAACTTCAGAAGTCAAGCCATCACCCAAGGCTCGAAACGCACGCCGAACCGGGCGATGTTACGGGCTGTGGGGTTTGGGGATGAAGACTTTGATAAGCCGATTGTCGGCATTGCCAATGGTTACAGTACGATTACTCCCTGTAACGTTGGATTGAATGATTTGGCGTTAAGGGCGGAAGCCGCTTTAAAACAGGCGGGGGCGATGCCCCAAATGTTTGGGACAATTACCGTTAGTGATGGGATCGCGATGGGAACCGAAGGGATGAAATATTCTCTGGTTTCCCGGGAAGTGATTGCAGATGCCATTGAAACGGCTTGTAACGGCCAAAGTATGGATGGGGTTCTGGCGATTGGCGGCTGTGATAAAAATATGCCAGGGGCGATGATTGCGATCGCTCGCATGAATATTCCGGCGATTTTTGTCTATGGCGGTACGATTAAACCGGGGAATTTAGACGGTTGTGATTTAACTGTTGTCAGTGCGTTTGAAGCTGTTGGTGAACACAGCGCTGGGAAAATTAACGATGATCGTTTGCTGCAAGTCGAACGCAAGGCTTGTCCGGGTTCGGGTTCCTGTGGGGGAATGTTCACCGCAAATACCATGTCTTCCGCCTTTGAAGCGATGGGAATGAGTCTGATGTATTCCTCGACGATGGCGGCAGAAGATGCGGAAAAAGCCGACAGTACGGAAAAATCTGGCTTTGTCTTGCGCGAAGCGATTCATCAACGCATCTTACCCCGGCAAATTCTCACCCGCAAGGCGTTTGAAAATGGGATCGCGGTGATTATGGCGGTTGGCGGTTCGACGAACTCTGTCCTGCATTTATTAGCGATCGCTCATGCGGCAGGTGTGGAACTGACAATTGATGATTTTGAAACGATTCGGGGTCGGGTTCCGGTCTTATGTGATCTTAAACCCAGTGGGCGATTTGTTACCACAGATTTTCATAAAGCGGGGGGCGTTCCGGTGATTATGAAAATGTTGCTTGAACAGGGTTTAATTCATGGTGATGCTTTAACCATTACCGGAAAAACGGTTGCGGAACAGTTAGCTGATATTCCGTCTCAACCGTCCCCAGATCAACAGGTAATTCGACCCTGGGATAATCCCCTCTATAAGCAAGGACATTTAGCCATTCTCAAGGGAAATCTCGCCCCAGAAGGCAGTGTTGCTAAAATTACAGGCGTGAAAAAACCGCAAATGACTGGCCCTGCACGGGTGTTTGACTCGGAAGAAGAATGTTTAGAACGGATTTTAGCGGGTGAAATTCACGCCGGAGATGTTCTGGTTGTCCGCTATGAAGGCCCGAAAGGTGGCCCCGGAATGCGGGAAATGTTGGCGCCGACTTCTGCGATTATTGGGGCGGGGTTAGGCGATGCTGTGGGTTTGATTACTGATGGACGGTTTTCGGGTGGTACCTATGGCTTAGTGGTCGGTCATGTCGCCCCAGAAGCGGCCGTTGGCGGTACAATTGCCTTGGTTCAAGAAGGCGATAGTATTACCATTGATGCTTCACAACGGTTATTGCAGTTGAATATTTCGGATCAGGAGTTAGAAGAACGTCGTCAAAAATGGCAACCGCCTCAACCTCGTTACTCGAAAGGGGTTTTAGCGAAATACGCGAAGTTGGTGTCTTCGAGTAGTGTTGGGGCAGTGACGGATTTAGACTGTTAGTTAATGTTTAGGGTGCTTTGAGATTTCTCTGTGATCAACGACCCCATCCGTTTATGGCTGGGGTTTCTTCTGGTGCCTATTGCCTTGTTAGAAAAACTGAATTTGATTAACTTTTATAGCGCTACGCGCTAGGGAACAGGGAACAGGGAACAGGGAACAGTAGACTGTTAAAGGGTTCCAGGATTTATAAATGTCCTAACCTGAATGCGTAGTGCTATATAATATTTTGTCGAAGGCTCAACCTTTTGATTAATAATATAGCAGAAATCAGGAGACACCGAGACAGGAGACAGAATTGAAACCTTTATCATCAAAGGATTTGACAGAAAAACAGTGTCCTAATCAACTCTTTCTCTGCTATAGCACAATATTCAACTTTGAGTGAAAGTATAGTTAGTCTTTTCACCTCTCAAAATACAATGAATCCCAACTCTCAAGAACGGCATCAAGCCTACTGGCGTGCCAATATCAAATTAATTATCACTCTCCTGATTATTTGGGCATTTGTTTCTTTAGGATGCGGAATTATTCTGGTTCCTGTCTTGAATAATATTTCTCTCGGTAACGTCCCGTTAGGCTTTTGGTTTGCCCAACAAGGATCAATTTATGTGTTCGTTATTCTGATTTTTGTCTATGCCCATCAGATGGATAAACTGGATCGCAAATACGATATTAAACGGAGAGATTAAATCATGTCAGTAGAAGTTTGGACGACTATTTTAGTGTTGATCTCGTTTATTCTCTATCTCTATATTGGTTGGAGTTCGAGAGTTCGAGATAGTAAAGGATTTTATGTGGCTGGACAAGGCATTCCTGCCCTCGCTAATGGTGCCGCGACTGCGGCGGATTGGATGTCTGCGGCTTCGTTTATTTCGATGGCGGGATTAATCTCTTTTTTGGGATACGATGGTTCCATTTATTTGATGGGATGGACGGGCGGTTATGTGTTGTTAGCGTTGCTTTTGGCGCCTTATTTACGCAAGTTTGGTAAGTACACGGTTCCTGATTTTGTGGGCGATCGCTATTATTCAAATATAGCTCGTTTAGTGGCGGTTTTTGCGGCAATTTTTGTCTCTTTAACCTACGTCGCTGGACAAATGCGAGGGGTGGGAATTGTCTTTAGTCGTTTCCTCCAAGTTAACATCGAAACAGGTGTTGTGATTGGCATGGTGATTGTGGGATTTTTTGCCGTTTTAGGGGGCATGAAAGGCATCACTTGGACACAAGTTGCTCAATATTGTGTGTTAATTTTTGCCTTTTTAATTCCCGCAATCGCTATTTCCCTACTGCTAACTGGAAATCCGATTCCACAACTCAGTTTACCTTTTAGTGATATTCTCCCCAAACTGAATCAAATTCAAACGGATTTAGGGTTTCAAGAATATACCCAACCGTTTGTGAATAAATCTATGTTAGATGTGCTGTTTATCACCATTGCTTTAATGGTCGGAACAGCAGGTTTACCTCATGTTATCGTTCGGTTTTATACGGTTCCTGATGTTCGTGCGGCTCGATATTCTGCGGGTTGGGCGTTGTTGTTTATTGCTCTATTATACACGACTGCACCTGCACTCGCTGCTTTCGCTCGTTACAACTTAATTAGCACGTTACATGACAAACCCATTGAACAAGTTCGTCAGTTAGATTGGGTGAATAAATGGGAAAAAACCAAACTTTTAGAGTTTGAAGATCAGAACAACGACGGACGCTTTCAACTCACTCCTGATCCTGAAACTAACGAAATCAAAATTGACCGTGATATTATCGTTCTTTCGACTCCAGAAGTCGCAAAATTAGCCCCTTGGGTTGTGGCATTAGTAGCAGCAGGAGGACTGGCTGCGGCTTTATCAACGGCTTCCGGTTTATTACTTGTTATTTCGAGTTCAGTCGCTCACGATGTTTATTATCGCATGATTAACCCCGGAGCATCAGAATCTTTGCGGGTAATGGTAGGCCGAATTATGGTAGGTTTTGCGATCGCCATTGCAGGTTATTTTGGGATTAATCCCCCAGGATTTGTTGCGGAAGTTGTGGCGTTTGCATTTGGGTTAGCGGCTGCAAGTTTCTTCCCTGTGATTATTCTCGGAGTGTTCGATAAACGCACCAACCGAGAAGGCGCAATTGCGGGAATGATTGTCGGTTTAGCCTTCACGATGTATTATATTCTTGGGGTGAAATTCTACAATATGGAACCTTGGTTTTTTGGGGTTTCGCCTGAGGGAATTGGTACGTTAGGGATGATGCTTAACTTGATTGTTACGTTTGGGGTTTCTCGCGTTACTCCACCACCACCTGAGTCGGTTCAACGGTTGGTTGAGGAGTTAAGAAGTCCTGGTGATGAACCGCCGGCCATTGAAGAAGTCGGAGAAGACTATTTGGATTAGATAACTTAGGGCGCTGAATGCCCGCGCCCTTACAAAGTTGACAATCAATGCTACTTTAAAAGGTAGACCCGATCAACAATTTTATTATGAGCATTCAGATTCAGATCGATCTTCCTGAAAGTGCTTTCTCAGCCCTGCGAATTAGCCCCCAAGAGTTTGCTCAGGAAATGCGTTTAGCTGCGGTTGTAAAATGGTATGAACTGGGGAAAATTTCTCAGTCAAAGGCGTCAGAGATCGCAGGTATAAGTCGTTATGAATTTCTCACCGCTCTTTCCCGTTATGATGTCTCTCCATTTCAAGTCACCCCTGATGAACTGGCTGAGGAATTAACCCGTGACTAGAAAATGGGTGATTAATGCTTCCCCTCTAATTGTTTTAGCAAAAATTTCTCAGCTAAACTGCCAGGAGCCGTCCGGCATAATTTCTAATTTGCCGTGACGAGGAATGGCAGACAGGATCTCTATCAATGCACAGGAACTTCCTGTCCTTCGATGTATTTTCTCAACACATCAACAGTAACTCCACCACATGAAGCAATGAAGTAAGATCCATTCCATAATACTGCTTTTCCTCGGTAAGTCTGATTTAATTCTTGTTCAAACTCTTTACGAATTAATCGACTCGTAACCGTTTTTAAGTTGTTAATAAACTTGCACAAATCTAACTGCGGGTAGTAAGAAAAAAGCAAGTGGATGTGGTTGTCCTCGCCAACGAATTCAATAACGAGGACGTTCCATTTTGAACAGAGATTATGTATATGGTCTTTAAGTCGTTCAAGCATAGGTCTAGTTAACACCTTTCTTCTATATTTGGTTGTAAGCACCAAGTGAGCTTGCAAGCTTGAAACAGCACGTCCGGTTGACTTATAAGATTTTGTAGTCACAACACTAAATG
>NZ_LATL02000197.1 GCF_000972705.2 Limnoraphis robusta CS-951
GGCGGTTAACTCTACTCGCTGGGCTTTGTTTAATGCTTTAAAAGCGACTGGATTATCTGTTTCTACTGGTTCTGGTGGACAGACCAAGTTTAATCGAACCCGATTAAATATTCTAAAATCTCATTGGTTAGATGCAGCTTGTGTTGGAAAAGTTGAATCTCTAAAAGTTTTAACGAAACAACCTTTGCTACTCAAAGCGATGGGACACGGAACTCGTCAACGATGCCGAGTAAATCGGTTTGGATTCCCGGTTGGACACGCTCCTAAAGCTAAGTTCTTTCAAGGATTTCAAACAGGTGATATCGTAAAAGCTGCTATCCCAAAAGGGAAGTTTTCTGGACATTATGTTGGGCGTATTGCCATTCGATTCCGTCCTTCTTTTGTTTTGCAACTTCCCAACTCTAAGTTTGATGTTCACCCTAAATACTTGATTCCTGTTCAAAAACATGACGGATTCTCCTACTCCTTTTAACAATGATTCTCGCTCCGCTCAGTTTTCTTTGGGCGGCAATTCCTCTCCCGCTAACCCTGTCGGGTATAACGGGAGTCCCCTTGCCGCATCTCAGATGGAAATTCTATCAATCCTCGCAATTAGCCTGATCACTCATCAATCTTTATCGGGAACAGAGGTTCCTTTTGTATTGGTTCAACACAGTCAAACCGATGATCGCAGACGTTTAACTGAGGTAGAAATTACTCAACTTTTGTCAAAATTACCGGATTGGAAACGGGAAAATCAAACGATTATTTATACTCATACTTTTAACAACTTTATAGAGTCGATTAATTTGATCAATTGTTTAGTCGAACCCGCCGAAACGTTAGGTCATCATCCTGATATTTTGGTATCCTATAATAGAGTAACCATTAGCTTAACCACTCACGATCAAGGGGGGTTAACGCCTCTAGACTTCCAACTCGCTGAAACTATTTCTAACTTAGTGAAGACTTTCTCTGAAACTACCGGAAAACAATGTAATATTAATTAATCTATCCTAAAACTTCTCAAAAGTGACTGGGGGAACAGTCTTTTATGGCTGATATGCAAAAAAAAATTGTTGCTTATTTAGAACATCAATCTTTTATTATTATTGCTGGATTAAGTCTGATTCTCGCTTTAACGATTGGTTGGATTGATTATTTAGTTAGCGCCGATATTAACCTCTCTATCTTCTATTTACTTCCAATTAGTTTAGCCACTTGGTTCTCTGGGAAATACTGTGGTTTAGGATTAGCCATAGTTAGCACGATTTTATGGATTCATGCTGAACTTCATATCAAAAATTATACAAATCCTCTATTTCCCTATTGGAATACTGGAGTCAGATTAGCATTTTATTTGATTTTTATTTATTTACTTTTCTCTTTGAAAAAAGCCTACGAAAGAGAAAAAAGATTAGCTCGGTTTGATGGATTAACAGGCGCTTATAACCGAAGTTTTTTGATCGAAACCCTAGAAAATGAGATTCAACGCGCCCAACGATATCATTATCCAATTACTTTAGCTTATTTAGATATCGATCACTTTAAAAGAGTTAACGATCAATTTGGACACAACAGAGGTGATCGGCTTTTACAAGATATCTCAAATATTATTAATAACTCAATTCGTCCCAGTGATATTGTCGCCCGTTTAGGGGGGGATGAATTTGCGATCCTTTTACCCTATACTAACGTTCAGGAAGCTCAAGCTGCTCTAGATCGCGTTTATCAAAACCTCTTAAGCTTGAACCAAGGACAACTGAGTTTTGTAGGGTTTAGCATGGGTGTGGTGACTTGCTTAACTCCTCCCGAGTCCATCGATAGATTAATTGAACAAGCGGATCAGTTGATGTATTCTGTTAAACATACGAACAAAAATCAGCCAGAATATGCACTATTTTCTCCCGTTTATTCAAAATAAAATGTATAATTTTGATTAAAACATAAATAAAAATATGCTAAAAAATAAAGGTTTTAAAAATTTACTTGAGCCAGAATCAATATTAGAGTATTGGCATCAAAACTATCAGCTAGGACGGGTTTTAATTGCCGGGGTATTGATGGGGCTAGCCGCCGAACCTAGAGGGTTTTGGCTGTTAGCATGGGTGGCGTTAGTTCCACTGTGGGTTAGGGTTATTCAGTCGAAATCTCCAAAAAATTCGGTTTTACCTTTTGCTATAGCTTGGGGAGTTGGCTATCACGGAACGGTTCTATTTTGGATCACAGGAGTTCACCCCATGACTTGGTTAGGGGTTCCTTGGTTAGCGAGTTTAGCAATTGCATTATTTTGTTGGATTTTTATCACCTTTTGGGGCGTTGCATTAGTGATGAGTTGGGCGAAAATATTATCAATTGTCAGCTCAAAAATTGCCGATAAAAATATTAGCTCAATTTTAACTCGGGTGCTAGTTGGAACAGCCCTTTGGTGTGGTTTAGAATGGTTTTGGAGTCAGGGTTCTCTCTGGTGGTCATCTCTATCTCTCACTCAAAGTTTTGGGAATTTAGTCATTCTTCATTTGAGCCAAATTTCTGGCCCAAATACCGTAACGGCGGCTTTAATTGCTGTTAATGGGTTGATTGCAGAAGCTTGGCTGCTAAACACCTCAAAAAACCGCATAGAAACCCGAACAAAAATAACGATTTATTTACTGCCCATTTTGTGTTTTTCCCTGGCTCATTTAGTGGGGTTTTATCTCTATTCTCAACCCTTAGAATCTAACCCAGAAACCGCCTTAAAAATTGGCATTATTCAAGGCAATATTCCCAACAAAATCAAACTCTATTCTGAAGGATGGCGTCAAGCCTTACAAGGCTATACAACCGGATATAAAACCCTTGCTGATCAAGGAGTAGATGCGGTACTCACTCCTGAAACCGCACTGCCATTTCTGTGGAAATCTCCCGCTCGAAATCAAAGTTCATTTTATCAAGCTATTTTAGAGAAAAAAGTCGTCGCTTGGGTGGGAAGTTATGGTCAAGAGGGAAATCGCATCAGTAATAGTTTGTTTACCGTAGATGGGGAGGGAAAACTGATCAGTCAATATGATAAAGTGAATCTGGTTCCTTTAGGAGAATTTATTCCTTTTGAATCGATTTTAGGTCAATTTATTAATCGATTATCCCCTTTAGATGCACATCTCGTTAAAGGGAAACCCGATCAACAATTTAAGACTCCATTCGGTCAAGCCATTGTCGGAATTTGTTATGATTCGACTTTTGCGCGACATTTTCGCCGTCAAGCAAAAACGGGAGGAAAATTTATTTTAACCGCTTCTAATGACTCCCATTATTCAGCAGGAATGCTCGCTCAACACCACGCGCAAGACGTCATGCGAGCCATAGAAACGGATCGTTGGACCGTCAGAGCGACCAATACAGGTTATTCTGCGGAAGTTGATCCTCATGGAAAAACCCTGTGGATATCAGGAATAGATACCTATGAACTTCATATCGCGACCATTCAACCCCGAGCAACTCAAACATTATATGTTCGTTGGGGAGATTGGCTGACTCCAGTATTATTAATTTTAAGTTTAATTGCGATTATTTTCAACAGAATTTTTAACAAAAGATCAGCCATTCAAAATTGAAAATAGAAGGTTATAACTGAGATATTGCACCATTCTCAACAGATCTGAAAAACCGGGTTCGATCACGAAAAATATAGGTTTTCAGCTAAGGTAAATTGCCATAAACCCGGTTTCTGACCCTAGTGCGCGTCGGTGAGTTATAACAGAAAAGAGATGTTAAACCCTCGCAAGAAAGACCTATTTCCCGAATGAGCAAACTAACTCCTGTTGTGTTGTTTTTTCTGAGTTGGGTTTTGGTGACTTGTACCCAGTCAAAACCTGACATTTCTGTACAAACTTTTACAGATAATAATACATCGGTCAAAATTTCGTGGACAAACGGATATTATCCCCAAGAAGATGAAGCCATTCAGCAAATCGTTCGTCAATGGGAGAATGAAAGTGGTTTCAAAGCTGAACTGACATTTTCAGCCGAAGACGTTAATCTTCAACAAACCCAAGCCGCAATTAAGGCTGACAATCCACCCGATATCGTTTACAATCAAAAAGCAGAATTTGCACTCAATCCCCTGATGGCTTGGTTCGGGAAAGTCGCAGAAGTTTCAGAAGTCGTTGAACCCATGCAAGAGCGCTACAGTTCGAGTGCGACTCGTTCCGCTTATTTGTACAATACTCTTACTCGTCAACAAGGGTATTATGCCGTTCCAATTCATCAACAAACCCTACATATTCACTACTGGCGAGATTTGTTAAATGAGGCGGGATTTACAGATAGTGATATCCCCAAACAATGGGATGATTTTTGGAAATTTTGGCAACAAGTTCAGGATAAACTAAGACAACAGGGAAAAGAAGATATTTATGGAATTGGTTTAACGCTGTCGTCTGAAGCGAACGATACTTTTTATGAATTTGAACAGATTTTAGCCGCTTATGGGATCAATTTATTGGATGAAAAGGCTCAATTACAAGTCGAAAATCCTCAAGTTCGCCAAGGTATAATTGAAGTCTTAGAGTGGTTTGCAGACTTCTACAAACAGGGATATATTCCCGTCGATTCGGTTGATTGGCTTCCGGCTGATAATAACGTTAATTTTCTCAATCGCCGACTGGTGATGACATTGAACCCAACCCTTTCTATACCCGCTTCTCAACGTTCCGATGAACAAGTTTATCGGGATAAAATTGAGACTTTAGAGTTTCCCAATAACCCCGATGGTAATCTTCCTCAATACCTCGTTTCCGTTAAACAAGTATTGAGTTTTACGGCTTCAGCGCATCAAAAAGCCGCTCAAAGTTTTCTATCTTTTTTAGCTCAACCTACAATTTTAAATCAATATCTTAAACAGTCCGCAGGACGTTATTTTCCAGTGATGCCGGAATTGCTTTCTGATCCATTTTGGAATAATTCAGATGATCCGCATATTTCGGTTGCTCGTCAACAATTTGCTTCTACTCGACCTCTAAATTCTCTATTGTATCCGGCTTATGCTCAAATTTTTGCAGAAAATCTTTGGGGTCAGGCGTTAGAAAAAATTGTTGTTGAAGGAGTCTCATCAGAAGCCGCAGCCGATGAAGTCATTCAACGAATAAAAATGATTTTTGAGGAATGGGAACGGTTGAAAGCAGGAGAAAAATGATGAAGCAGAAATTAATCTTGATTTTCCTATTTGTATTCAGTCTGCTTTTATCAACCTGTAGCGGACAAATTCAGCCCACAGTTACTTCGCTAGACCCGAACGATTCTTCCTTAACAATTTGGTGGAATCGCGGCTATTATCCCCAGCAAGATGAAGCCCTAGAACAAATAGTTGCCGACTGGAAAAAGAAAACTAACAATTCAGTAGAATTGATATTCTTCAGTGAAGATGAAACTATAAGTAAAGCCATTCAAGCAGTAGAAAATGGTAATCCTCCCGATATTTTGTTTTCTGAACGAGCTGAATATACTCTGACTCCGCTTTGGGCAAAAATGGGAAAATTAGCCGATGTTTCACCTGTGATTGAATCCGTTAAATCACTCTATACTCCGGTGGCATTACAGTCTGCTTCTCTCTATAACAACCTCACGAAGAATCGTTCTTACTATGGTGTTCCTTTGATGCAGCAAAGCCTTCATATTCACTATTGGAAAGATTTAATTCAACAAATCGGTTTAACAGATTCTATTCCAAAAGATTGGCAGGGGTTTTGGAATTATTGGAAACAAGCTCAAGAAACGTTATTGCTGCAAGGACGAAGTGATATTTATTCAATGGGTATTCCCATCTCTGTAGCCTCCTCTGATACCTATTGGGTATTAGAACAGATTCTCGAAGCCTATGACGTTCAATTGCTCAATTCTAAAGGCGAACTTCAGATCGATAAACCCCAAGTTAGAGCGGGAATTATCACGGCGTTAACATGGCTGACCGATCTTTATAAAAGTGGATATATTCCTCCCAATTCAATCCACTGGTTGAACGCAGATAATAATACAACTTTTCTGAATAAAATGACCTTGATGACTCTAAATGTGAGTTTATCAATTCCCGGTTCACAGCAACAAGATAAAGACATTTATCTCAATCAATTGGCGACGCTAGAATTTCCCAATAAACCAAGCGGAGAACCGATGACTTCTCTGACTTCTGTCAAGCAAGCTCTAATTTTTGCGGCTTCTCCTCATCAAACTTTAGCTCAAGAATTTCTGACTTATTTAGTACAACCCCATAATTTAGCAAAATATCTTCAGGGAGCAGCAGGACGATATTTTCCAGTAATGCCACAGTTATTTTCTGATCCGTTTTGGAGTAATGTTAATGATCCTCATATTTCTGTCGCAACACAGCAATTAAGCCAGAATAAAACTCATTCTTTGTATCAAGTTTTAAACCCCGCTTATGCTCAAGTTTCTGCCGAAAATGTATGGGCTGAAGCCATTCGGAATATTGTTGTCAATGAAGTTTCACCAGAAGCCGCAGTTGATCAGGCGATTAAACGAATTCAAGAAATTTTCGTCCAATGGAAAATAACTTAAATAGGAATCAAGCATGAAACCTTGGAAAAACAGTCTATTGATACAGCTTGTTAGCTCATTTTTGTTGCTTTCATTGCTGATTGTTTCTCTTGTCGGATTTGTGGCTTTTTATCAAGCAAAGATTTCTCTCAAACAATCCGTTTTTGAACGACTCAGTGCTACCGCCTCCCTCAAAGAAGAGGAGTTAAATCGCTGGGTAATCGATCAAGGTCAGACGGTATTATCTTTAGCTAAGTTGCCTGAAATTCGCACTCAAGCAGAAGCGATTTTAACGAGTAATTCACCCGATAGTTCTAGCTTTTTGCAAGAAGCTTTCAGTAGTTTTATCACTCATCAAACAGGCTTACAGGAAATTTTTCTGCTCTCTCGCTCCGGTCGAGTTGTCGTTTCCACTCATCCCAAACAAATCGGCTTATACAAACCTCTAGTTCAATATAGCTTCGTTAAACCCAACTCAACAGAAGGATTTGTTTCTAATTTTTATCGATCACCGGATACGGGAAAGGCTCAGATTACGCTAGCTATTCCTCTGTTGAATTCTGACAATAAACAACAAGGAATTCTGGCTACAAATTTAAACTTAGATCGAATTGACCAAATTATTCGTCAAAATACAGGCTTGGGAAAAACGGGAGAAACCTATTTAGTGGGAAATGTTGGAAGTAGTTTATCCAGTCGTTATGTGTTTATTTCTAGCAAACACTTGAATTCTCAAGAATTTTCTAATGGCATTAACAGTGTGGCAATTCAACAAGCAATGCAAGGAAAAAATGGTCGTGGACTTTATAAAAATTATCAGGGTATATCTGTAATCGGGGTTTATTATGCTCTACCTGGGCAAGATTTAGCTTTAATTGCTGAACAAACTCAAACCGAAGCTTTTGCTCCGGCTCGACAATTAGCTAGTTCTATTTTTTTGAGTGGTTTAGTTTTATCGAGTATCATGGCTCTGGGAATGTTAATGTTAGGTCGTCGTATTGTTAAACCGATTAAAGCCATTGCTAAAACGGCTTATTTAGTGAGTCAAGGAGATTTGAATCAAACGGCTCCAGTATTGAGTAATAACGAAATTGGAATGCTGGCTAAAACATTTAATCAGATGATCGAACAGTTGAAATTAACTTACCAACAATTAGCGGATTATAGCCATACCTTAGAAGAAAAAGTTGAACAACGAACCCAAGAATTACGCCACAAAAATCAAGATTTAGAAATTACACTAAAACAACTGAAAAAAACACAAACTCAACTGGTTCAACAAGAAAAAATGGCGAGTTTGGGTCAGTTAGTCGCCGGAGTTGCCCATGAAATTAATAATCCGGTTAATTTTATTTATGGAAATGTCCAACCAGCAACTAAATATGCTCGTGATTTATTAAATTTAATTCAGCTTTATCAAAAACACTATCCCCAGCCCAATTCTGAAATTATTGATGACATTGAAGCGATTGATTTGGCATTTATTCAAGAAGATTTTATGCAGTTACTCGATTCTATGAAAGAAGGCTCCGAACGGATTAAAGAAATTGTTTTATCTCTGCGAAATTTCTCCCGTCTTGATGAATCAGAACAAAAACAGGTTGATCTTCATCAAGGGATTGAAAGTACATTACGAATTTTACAAAACCGCCTGAAAGCCCAATCAGAACGTCCAGAAATAGCCGTGATTAAACAATACGGTCAACTCCCTTTATTGAACTGTTATCCCGGTCAACTTAATCAAGTTTACATGAATCTTCTCAGTAATGCAATTGATGCTTTAGAACAAGACAGAACAATCATCAATCCCCATATTTTAATTCATACAACTCTGAGCAACAATAATATTGAGATTCGGATTTCAGACAACGGTTCTGGGATAAAATCTGAACTTTTAGAACGAATATTTGACCCGTTTTTTACCACAAAACCAGTCGGCAAAGGAACGGGTCTAGGCCTATCAATTAGTTATCACATCATTGTAGAAAACCACAAAGGAAAACTGCTTTGTCATTCTCAACTCGGAAAAGGAACAGAGTTCATTATTAAGCTGCCGATTCGAGTTCGCTAGGCTATGGGTGATTAAAAACTAACAGCAATTACAGTAATCAAAATAATGATCAGCACAATCACAGAGAACACTAAAGCAATAATAGCTAACCAGTATTGCAGCGTGTAGAGTTTCCGAAGTTCACCCAAAGCGATCATCAAATTCTCAATATCTGTCCCCGCAGTCGTGACAATTTGTGTAAATGCTTTCGCCGCATTTTTTGTCCAAGTTCCAACGAGTACCGAGAAAACGCCTTGAATCAGATTATTCAGAACAATCGCTGTCTTTTCCGATGCGGATAAGGCATTGAATATATTAATAATCCCCAGGAAAATTCCTAAAATCCCAATCGCAATTAATAGAGTCGCCACAAAGTTCATTTTTTTGGCTAAATCCCCGATTAACTCGTTCTGACTGCTGCTAAACTCATACCCTGATGATGCCATCGTATTAAACTCCGATTCGTTTTCACCTGTTCATCATTGCAGAGAGGGCTACGACTTGCAACGAACCTTAACTAAATGTAAAAGTTTAAATTTTAGTTAAGTCTTGGTTAACTTTAAAAAGCTTCACCGCAAGGCTTCTTGTCTTTCTTTAAAATAGAGAGAGAGTCTGTATACTTGGGGTGGATCTGCACGGCAATACTCTAACAAAATCTTGAACTTCGATCAACTAACCCATGCTAAATACCTATTCCCCCGATCACTCCAATATCGTCGAGTTCAATCGCTCTGCTCAAAGTCTTCATCTAGAGTCAACTTTACAAGATCTTTCCCTCTATGAGATTCAAGTTGATATTCGTCAAAAGGGCATCGTGATCACTCAATTGTTTGAGTCAGACTCGACAATTCCCGGTGTCATTTTGATGGATCAAAAAAAGTTCATCGGCATGGTTTCTCAACGACGCTTTTTTGAACGGATGAGCCGCCCCTATGCCCGAGAATTGTTTTTAGGGCGAAGTCTTCATGTCTTCTATCATTTTGCTCAAACCGATTCATTATTGTTATCAGGAGATACCCCTGTTGTCGAAGCCGCTCAACAAGCCATCCGTCGTTCTCCCCATCTTCTCTATGAACCAATTGTGGTGAAACTTTCTGCTCAGGACTATCGACTGCTCGATATTCAACAACTGCTCATCGCTCAATCTTGTATTCATCAACTCGCAACCGAATTACTCCGTCAAAAAACTCAAGCTCAACTGATTCAAACTGAAAAACTCGCAAGTTTGGGGCAAATGTTGGCGGGAGTTTCTCACGAAATTCGCAATCCTGTTGCTTGTATTTTAGGCAATCTTAAATGTCTTGATCATTACTATCAAGACTTGACGGATCTGATAAAACTCTATGAACAAGATTTTCCTCAGTCCTCAAAATCCATTGAAGATTATAAAGATGAAGTTGAGCTGCGATTTATTCAACAAGACTTACCCGAAGTTCTAGATAGCATCAAAATTTCCTCAGAACGTCTGGCTCATCTCGTCAACAGTCTACGAGGTTTTTCACGCATTGATAGCTCTAAACCTGAAAAAGTAGACATCAACTACTGCTTAGAAAATACATTATTAATCTTAAAAAATCGTTTAAAACATGGGATTAACCTAGTCAAGCATTACGGAAAAATTCCGCCAATTTATGCCTATCCCAATCAACTTAGTCAAGTTTTTCTCAATGTCATTTCTAATGCGATTGATGCCTTAGAAGAAGTCAGCCAAGAAAAGCCTGATATCGCTAAGATTACCATCACGACAGAAGTCAGAAAATGGTCTATTTCTGAGCAAAGTCATCTCAAAGTTATTTCCAGTTCATCAACTCCATTGATCTTTTCTTTAGAAAACAGTTACCATTCCAGTTCACTCGATTCTCACTTTGAAGATAAAACTGAACAATCAGACAGTATTTCCGGCTGTATTTCCATTCGCATCGCTGATAATGGCCCCGGTATTCCTCCAGCAATTTTAGATCGGATTTTTGAGACCTTTTTTACAACCAAATCTCCCGAAAAAGGCACTGGCTTAGGATTATCAATTAGCCATCAAATTATTACCGAAAAACACCGAGGTAAACTCAATGTCACCTCTAAAGTGGGGCGCGGCACAGAATTTGAAATTTTACTCCCAATTCTGTAGAATAGATAAACTTACTGAGTTTAAAACGCTCAGGAGTCCATCTAGGGAGATCTCAAGAATGGGTTTTTATAGCCAAGTTATTTTACCTCGTTTGCTGGATTGGGTGATGTCTGATCCAGCTTTTACCCAATATCGTCAAAAAGTTTTAGCCCATGTCGAAGGAGAAATTCTAGAAATCGGTTTTGGTACAGGACTCAATCTATCCTACTATCCTCATCATATCAAAAAAGTGACCACAATTGACCCCAACTCCGGCATGAACCAACTAGCTGAAAAGCGAATTCAAGCCTCTAAAATCGAGGTTGAAAATCGACTGATCAATAGCGAACATCTACCAATGGCTAACGATACCTTTGATAGCGTTGTTAGCACTTGGACGCTGTGCAGTATTGCCCAAGTTGAACAAGCCTTACAAGAGATTTATCGGGTTCTAAAACCCGGCGGAAAATTTTTCTTTATCGAACACGGACTCAGCGATAAACCCGAAATTCAAATCTGGCAAAATCGCCTGACTCCCCTACAAAAAATTATCGCTGATGGCTGTCATCTCAACCGCAATATTCAGCGTTTAGTCGAACAACAATTTGATTCAATCACCTTAGAAAAATTTGAGATCGAAAGTTTCCCAAAAGTTAGCGGTTACACCTATATGGGAGTTGCAACCAAAGCCAGATAACTCACTTTGATGTCTTTAAAAATGATGACTGAGATGTTTTACCCGTTTCAGAAACCGGGTTTCTGGTTTGTACCTCATAGGATCGCACACCGCTATAACTCAATACTCTCAATAACCTGACCTTTTCCATCTTACAAGATTGCCTTTTGCCTTTATGAAAAACATCTATCACCTACCCGAACATCTTCCTAATGAAGAACAATTTGAACCCATCATTCAACATCCATCTCTATTAATAGAACGGATTATTTCCACCGGACAAACAACACCCGATGGCGAGTGGTATGATCAAGAAAAAGATGAATGGGTAATGCTTTTGCAGGGAGAAGCCACCCTCTCCTATGTCGATGGTTCACAAATTCAACTCAAACCAGGTGATTATTTACTCATTCACGCCCATCAAAAACATCGAGTTGAATACACCAGTACCAACCCCCCCTGTATTTGGTTAGCCATTCATGGGAATTTACAGTCTTGAGCTATTTCCGCTACAATTGAGAAACCGCAAACCGTCCTTTCTGTTGAGGCTTGAAAGATTGAGTGAGGCATTCTACCCCTGAGAAAACCCATCATTAGCTACCATCATTCGGTAAACTAGAAAAAATTGATATTGCAGCCACCATCAAACGGGACTGACAAGACAAAATATCCATTGGCACATCCATTACGGGCAAAAGGAGTTGCGATGAACCGTCACAATCAAACAATTTTAACCTTGGCGTACAGAAGCGGTGTTTTGCTCTCAACCCTCCTACTGTTACTGGGTGTCGCCAGTCGCCCCGCTTTTTCACAGTCTCCTGAACCCACGCCAGACACAGAAATTGTCGCCCCGGAAGAAGAACTAGAGCGCCTGCGACGGGAGCGAGAAATTCAACAGGGGGTAGAAGCCGAGGCGAAGCGCATTTTTAGCCGCACGATGATGCTGTTTAACCTGTTGTTGGGGGTTTTAGCTTTATTGTTGGCGGCGGGTTTGGGGGCGTTGTGGGTGCTGCGGCGTTCCGTTATCCATGAAGTCACCGGAATTGTCGAAACTCACCTCAATGAATTGGGAGATTTGGAAAATCGCATTTCTAGCGCAAATCGCCAAATTCAAAGCGTTCTCCGAGAAACTGATACCTATTCTAGCGATCTTCATCATCAGTCTGAAGAATTTCAACAAGAACTGGAGCTAGAACGCCGAAAAATTGATGAAATTCGCTCTCAATTATCTCATTCTCAACAACAAACCCTCGCAGAATTAGAACATCAAATCAAGCAAGCGATCCAAGAACGAAAACAGCTTGAAAGTAAATTTTCCACCCAACTGAGTGAACTTCAGCAGCAAGCCCGACTCCAACAAAATCAGATCTTACAACAGTTAGAACTCTCAAGTCAAGACGTTGTTTCTACGTTTTCACAACTGCAAAGTGAAGCGAAAAGCCGTAAAGATGAAACCGTTGAGAACTTGAGAACCTCAGAAACCGAATTTTCAACCCAGTTATCAGAACTGAAGCAAAAAGCCCAAAAACACCGAGATTTAGTCATTCAAAATATTGATCAGTTGGGCATGGAATTGTCGGATAAACTCTCAAGTTATGAAACCGAAGTTCAAACCCGAAAAGACGGAGCAATCAGAAACTTTAAACAAGCTGAAACCGAATTTTTAACCCAGTTATCAGAACTACAAACCTCAGCAAAAAGCCAACAAGATGCAATCCTGCAAAACCTACGTCAGTTAGAGTCAGGGTTTGAACCGCAACTCTCAGAGATTCGCAGTAAAGCCGAACAAAAAGCCCAAAAACGTTCTGAAGAAATGATTGCCAATTTTGAGAAATACGGCGGAGAATTAGAAGCTCAACTCTCAGAAGCCCAAGCGAAAATTCAAGAACGAGTCAGAGAAAAATATCAAACCCTCAAACAGCTTGAAGCCGAATTTATCGAACAGGTTTCACAAGCCCAGTCAGGAGTCCAAACTCAACAAGAACAACAGTTACAAAACTTGCAAAAGTTAGCGGTTGAATTTGTCGAACAGTTATCCCAATCAAAATCAGGAATCGAAACCGAAAAACAACAACAACTCCAGAATTTACAACAGTCTACTTCAGAGTTTATCGAACAGTTATCACAAGCCCAGTCAGCAACACAAACCCAAAAAGAACAGCTTTTACAACAGTTAGAAAGTTCAGGAAACGAAATCGAAAGTCAGCTTACCGCCTTCAAGTCTGATATTCGTACCCGTCGAGATGCAACTTTCCAAAAATTAGATCGCTTTGAAAGCACTCTTGCTCAACAGGTAGAAGAAATTAAAGCCGACGCTCAAACCGAAAAAGACAAAATTCTCCAACAACTCGCCCAATTACAAACTAATACTCGCACAGAACAAGAACAAATTCTCAAACAATTATCTCAACTTCAAGCCAACGCAGAAGCCGAGAAAAATAAAATTCTCAAGCAGTTGGCTGAGATTTCCCCCGCATCCATTGCAGAAGGTGCTGTTGCGGAAATGTTGGAACGAATTAAAGCCCTTTCTGAACAGCTTGAACGTCTCAAATCCAATAAACCTGAGTTATTCTTGAGTGCAGAAGACTTTGTAAATCAAGGATCAAAGTTCATTGCTGAGGGAAGGTTTGAAGAAGCTTTTGTCGCCTTGAATAAAGCCGTTGAAATTCAACCCAATCACCACACCGCTTGGTTAAATCGGGGTATGACATTGCGAAGAATGAAGCGTCATCAAGAGGCGATTGGTTCCTATGAGCGAGCGTTAAATATTAAACCCGATTACTATCAAGCTTGGGTAGATCGAGGGGTTGCTTTGGGGATTTTACAGCGCCATCAAGAAGCTTTTGAATCCTTTGATCGGGCGTTAGAAATTAAACCCGATGATCCGGTTGCTTGGTTAAACCGAGGGATGGCGTTACAGGTTTTAGAACAGTATGAAGAAGCAGCAATTTCCTTTGAAAAAGCCACTGAACTTGATCCCAATTCTGCGAAAGCTTGGAACTATAAAGGTTATACATTGATGAAGTTACAGCGAGATTTAGATGCTCTAGAAAGCTTGAATAAAGCGATGAAACTACAACCGAAATATGCTGATGTTTATTATAATGCGGCGACTTGTTATGCACTCCAAGGAAAGCTAGATTTAGCAATGGAACATCTAGAACAGGCGATCGCACTTAATCCCCGTTATCAAGAAGACGCGAAAACAGATCGCAATTTAGAACGGGTTTTTAAGCGGTTAAATTATCGCAATTCAGACAATAATCGCAATTCAGATAATAATAACGTTAATATGACGGCTCGGAGAATTGAATAAATGTAGGGGCGGGTTCTCCAGGGTTTTTGTTACCTGAAATTAATCGTTATTAACCCGCCCATCCCCAACATTCAACCCCAAAATTGCTGTAGGGGCGGGTTCTCCAGGGTTTTTGTTACCTGAAATTAATCGTTATTAACCCGCCCATCCCCAACATTCAACCCCAAA
>NZ_LATL02000198.1 GCF_000972705.2 Limnoraphis robusta CS-951
AGGGAACGTTGGCTAAACCGGGATATTGCAAGTTGGCTTTCACCATTTCGCGAGATTTTTCCCTGTTTTTGATGCCAACAAGATCTCCAGGACGACACTGATAGCTGGCGATATCAACAACACGACCATTCACGGTAACATGACCATGATTGACTAATTGACGAGCGCCGGGAATAGTCGGTGCCATCCCTAAACGGAAAATGGTGTTATCGAGACGCATCTCTAGCATTTGCAACAACACTTGACCCGTTGAACCCGTAGCCCGACGAGCTTTTTTCACATAACGCAGCAATTGCTTTTCAGAAAGACCGTAGTTAAACCGGAGTTTCTGCTTTTCTTCCAAACGGATCGCATATTCTGAGCGTTTGCGGCGAGCTTGACCGTGTTGACCCGGAGGATAAGCGCGTCTGGCGACTTTTCGGGTTAACCCAGGTAGATCTCCCAAACGTCGAACAATTCTTAAACGGGGGCCTCTATATCGAGACATTTAACTTCCTCTCTCCATACGATTTATTACCAAACCTCTATTTTAGTCTTCTTGCACACCAACAATCAACTCGACTCCGAAAGACCAAAAATCCGGGGTTGGGGACGGTGGGGAAAGTGTGCATTTCTCGAAGGCTTCAACTTTTAATTATCTTTTTGTACAAGCCGATGAAATCAACCCGTTGATACAAAGCCAGGGAAGCGTATCTGTCAATATCTTGCCGGGTTTCGGGAAAATACAGGCCCAGACCCGACAGCGCTCGAACGTTGGGATGGTTGGAGAAGCGAGAACCGTACAGTTTTCCGCCGGTTTTGTGGCGAGAAATCACCTCCGAACCCAGAAACTCGGCAAATTCCCCCAACTCGGACTCACCCCGGCCGCCGATTCTCGAAAGATAACCCAGCAAATTCAGCAAATCGCAGTGCTGTTCGCCAAAATAGCCGTAAATCGACAGTTCGGAGGGGTTGACGGCAGGCAAAGGACCCCCAAGAATCGCCAGAATCACCCGCGAAAGCTTTTCGGGAATCTGTTCAACCGCCCGGTTATCGACGAGGGTAAAGCTGTGATACATATCCGCCCATTCAGAATCTATGATAGCAGTGGCGGCTTCCAGTCCCCCCACCAATGGGTCTTTGAGGCGGTAGAGAAAACGTTGGTAGTAGTAATTGGGGGCGCCGAGGTTAAGCTGCGAGGCGAGGGTGTATCGGGCGCAGTGGCGGGCCTCATAAATCACCTCCAGGGTGGCTTTGTTGCAGTTTTGAAAGAAAAGCAATTCAACCCGCCCGCCGGTGGCTTGGTTAAAATTCTTCACCGCCCCTGCGAACCGGTCAACTCCCATCCAGGTGATTTCCTCTCCGGTAGCCCGGTGTTCGTCGGGGCTAATTTCGTTGAGTTTTCCGGCGTGACCCACAACAATTATCGCCCAGCGTTCGGCTTCTAAAGACTGATAGGCCCAATCCAAATAGGCGGAAAAATTGGAGACATCGCTGCTATCTTCTTCTGTTAAATTAATCTCGCGCACTTTTCCACCAACAAGCAAACGCCGGCGCATTTTTTGGTCGCCCGAATAATCAGACTGAACGACGACCAAAGCGGGGGAACGGTGAGTACCGAGAGTCAGCATTTCGACAATGGGTTCCCCGAAACGGCTGAGGTTGTTATCGTAGGGCATCCAATACAAAACGACCCACTTGTAATTGGGTTGATCCGGGGCGGATTTAGAACTCATAGCCACCGCCCAATCTCGCCCGAAAATTCCACCAAAACAGGCCGAACTTACTGCTGCATAACGGCAGAAAATTCTTCGTTTCATTGGGTTTCATTTGAGAATTAAAAAGCTAAATTGTTAATAGTCAACTGTTCGGCGTGCAACCCCGACGCAAGGGTTGATGATATGATAATCCAGAACTTTTCCCGTGTCATCCTGTTTATTTCTAGGTTAGCTATGATTTTTTCGAGTTTATCCCGTTGGACTTTCCTCGGACTTCTCCAACACCGACCCCAAACCCGGCGTTGGCTGTCACGGATTGTGTTATCAATGGGTACGGTGAGTTTATTGGCCGCTCCCGTAACGGCGTTTCCTTCATTTAATTTACTGAATCGTCACGATTATCGCAGGTGTGCTGAGGGTTTACGCGATGCGGGAATAGCAGCTAAACTTTCGGCTGAAGCCTGTGCAGGGGTGATTCGTCCGAGAGATTTGTCTGAATGTGTCGTTAGCATCACCAACACAGCAGCCATTAGCAGTGAAGAAGCGCTCGTGGGTTGTGTGAGTGTGCGGCGTCCGAGAGAGTTGGGGATTTGTGTAACAGGTATTGTTACAGTGGCGAGTAGTGCCGATCCGTTAAACGTTCTCAACAGTTGTGCGTTAAGTTTATTACCGGAACGTTATTCATTTTGTGTGATTGGGTTAGCAGAAGTTCATCAAGATCTTGCAGTTGATGATTTATTAGAAACTTGTCTAAACCCACCGGAACAGTTTATTGATCTGGATTTGGAGTTGGAGGTTGTACCGGAAGCGGATGATCCCCTGGAATAGAAGATAATGCTGCTGTTGAGGTGATGATTTGAATGATGCTTTGAAACACTTTTTCCGCCGCTTGTTCAACGGGGGAACTCAATTCCCAGCCAAATTCTAAACTATTAGCTTCGATTAAATAAACGCTTACAGCCTGCGGGAAATCCTCTTGAAAGATGCGACGACCCGCAGCCAAAGCATGATCCCAACGAAAATCATGTAAATTATAACTGGGTTCGGGTAATTGTTCAAGCTCTGAACCAGGAACTTCAAAAACTGCACCGGGTTCTGAACCTGTTGAACTCGCATCAAGAATGATTAATTGTTTGCTTCCTCTAGCTTGAAACATCACTTCCATTCCCGCAGTTCCGCAGTCAAAGATTCGCACATTTGGATGAGGATTTTGGATGAGATATTGTTGTAAACGTTGAGCGATAATGACTCCCACTGCATCATCACAGCGATTTAGATTCCCACAACCAATAATCGTTAACATTGCCCAGTCCCCTAATATTGCTGACCAAGTTTGCTATAATTCATTCAACTCCTAAACTAAATTTAACACCTATTATAGCAATAAACTAATGGTAATAATCAAAAGTCAACTCACCCTCGAAGAATTTCTCGCCCTTCCAGAAACCGACTTAAACTATGAATTAATAAATGGAGAAGCAGTTCCTAAAATGGCACCCAAACGTTTTCATTCTCGACTAACAGGTACTTTGTATACCCTCCTAACCGAATGGTGTAAAAACCAAGGAGAAGTGGGGATAGAATGGGCTGTTGTTCTCAAAAAAAATAATCGAGATTGGGTTCCGATTCCCGACTTACTTTATATTTCCTACAATCGTCTTCCGTTAGAACGATTTGAGGATGAAGCTTGCCCAGTTCCCCCAGAATTAGCCATTGAAATTATATCACCCGATCAAACATTTGGGGAGATGAGCGAAAAAGCAATTGATTATCTCAATGCAGGAGTCTCAAGAGTTTGGGTGGTTGACCCCAAAGCAAAAACCATCACCATTTTTTATCCCGATGCACCCCCACAAACCAAACGAGAGGAAGGGATTTTAAGCGATAATTTATTAGAAGAATTGTCATTCACAGCCCAAGACATTTTTCAAAAAGCAGGCCTGAGTTAAAATGAAAAGAGAGGAATAAAAAACACGCTCGACACAGAGACACAAAGGAAGAATATCTTCGTGCCTTCGTGCCTTGGTGGTTAATTCTAGGAATAAAAAACAGGGGAGACACAAAGGAAGAATATNAATATCTTCGTGCCTTCGTGCCTTGGTGGTTAATTCTAGGAATAAAAAACAGGGGAGACACAAAGGAAGAATATCTTCGTGCCTTCGTGTCTTGGTGGTTAATTTCCTGACAATTAAGCAGTGCGGAACCGGGCTAATTCTTCACCTGTTTTCGCATCATGGGCGTGAACGGTACAGACTAAACAAGAGTCAAAAGAACGGGCGACATGACCGACTTCTACGGGGTCATTTTTATCGGCAATTGGGGTACCAATTAACGCTTCTTCGATGGGGCCACGCACGCCTTCACCATCACGGGGGCCGATATTCCAAGTGGAGGGGGCGAGAATTTGATAGTTTTTAATTTTACCATTTTCGATTTCGACCCAATGACATAAGGCGCCGCGACTGGCTTCTGTTGCACCCCAACCCCGTCCGTCTTTTGGTGTGGGTTTAATATACCAGGGTTCGCGTAGTTTAAACTCTCGTAAACAGCGTTCAACTTGTCGATATAATTTAACTTGTTCGTGCATTCGGGCTAACTGACGCAGATGCACACTCGGCCCTCCCATTTTTTTGAACATATCGAGGATGAAGCCGTCATAATGTTGCCAGCTTTCGCCATGATGTCCGCCTGCGACGAGTTGACGCGACAGTGAACCGACTTCTAGACGACCCATATCTTGGTGTTTCACTGCGGTTGACCAAGTATAAGCGCCTTCTAAGAAGTCTACATCATTGTTTTGTTGGGGAACAGTAAAACGGTCAAACGGATGTACATCTTCGTTGCCTTCTTCGTACCAAGAATGGGTAGTATTTTCGCGAGTGAAATGATGTTCCATCAGTTGATGGGTGTCGTTAAAACTATCATAAACTCCACTTTTCATAATCACCGCAGCATTGCGTCCGGCAATTGTTGGGCGTTGATATCTGTCTTCGTGAGGGAGATAGCCCCAACTCATGTATTTTCCGGTTCCCGCCCCAAATTTATCTAAACCGATATCTAAGCCCATTCGCCAATAGAAGCCTAAGTCGGAATTTAGATGATTTGGACTTTCTCCCAACCAGGTCATAAAATCATCATAGGACTGAATTTCTTCGTAACGTTCTAACGAACAGCCTAACCAAACGGGTTCTAACCAATTGGTGCGGAAATATTCTAAAATCGACCAAGCGCGAGTAATATCGGTTAACGTTGGGGCGCACATCACGCCACCGGGAACCATAAAGCTAGAATGAGGCCATTGTCCGCCAAATAAGGCATAAATTTCTACGGGTTTGGCGGAAATTGTTACCCCAATTTCGTAGGATTTTCCGGTATAAGCGGCAAACCGACGACAAGCTTCTTCGTAAAAAGGGCTATTTTGATATTTTTTGTTAGTGAGGTCAATGGCAAACAAACCGTAAAAATAACGGGGATGGCTTTGAATGGTTTCAACGAGTTGACCTAAATTTTTTGCTAAAATTGCATTGCGAGGAACTTCGGTTTCCCAAGCGGTATCTAATGCCCAAGATGCACAAGTTAGGTGAGAGGCGCCGCAAATTCCACAAACTCGCGGTGTGACAATTAATCCGGCTTGGGGGTCTTTTCCTCGTAGAATAACTTCAAACCCGCGAAATAGTTGGGCTTGTGTCCAAGCGTT
The DNA here is from genome assembly GCF_000972705.2 of Limnoraphis robusta CS-951. The sequence goes on from NZ_LATL02000198.1 coordinate 5,395, forward strand.
AACGACTTGACCATCTTGGATATCGACTCGGACATCTAAGTCTCCCTCAACGCGACCTACGGGAGAAATATCTAAAGTTTCGATAGATGTTCGTTGTGCAACCATGTTCTTCCTCTCTCTCAAGTGTTCATTTGTGTTCAAAACGGATAGCTTTTTTCGGGGCGGGTTCTACAAAATTGTTTGTGGGAACTCCTAAATTAATCTCAACCCTTTTTCGGGGCGGGTTTATAGAAGTTGTTTGTGGGAACTCCTAAATTAATCTCAACCCTTTTTCGGGGCGGGTTCTACAAAATTGTTTGTGGGAACTCCTAAATTAATCTCAACCCTTTTTCGGGGCGGGTTTATAGAAAATTTTTGGTACAACACAAAAATCTTCACGGGAACCGCCCCCCCATAAAAATTTGATTCATGACTAGTTTTATGTCCGGNTAGAAGTTGTTTGTCAGAAGACATAAATCTTCGCGGAACCCGCCCCTACATTACTGTCAAATCACTGTCAATTTTTAGGGCAGGTTAATAGAAGTTGTTTGTCAGAAGACATAAATCTTCGCGGAACCCGTTCCTACATTACGGTGAAATTACTGTCAATTTTCTGGGCAGGTTAATAGAAGTTGTTTGTGGGAAGACTTACATCTTCGCGGAACCCGTTCCTACATCCTTATTGGTCTTGGTTTCAAAACGTTTGGAGTTAAACGGTAAAAATGTCTTCTTCTGCCCATTTTGGGGTCGAATCTTTTGCGACAATGGTTAATAGGGCGTAGTCTTTACGGTTGACGCCTGTGGGTAATTCTTTGGGAACTCCCATGACGGTTTGGGTTTTGAAGACGGTTCCGGGTTTGAGGTCATGGAAGGGAAATTCGGGTTCGGTACAGCCGAGACAAGGCATTCCGGCGCGGGTTTTGGAGGAAACACGGTTCCACAAAATGCGGTTACAGGAAGAATGGGTCATTGGTCCGCGACAACCTAAGTCATAAAACAGACAGCCTTTGCGTTGTCCGAAGTCTGAAGATGAGGCTTTATAGGCAAAATGAATATTGCGGGTACATCCGGTTTGGGTGAAACTCTTGAAGAAGGTTTCGGGGCGATGAAATTCGTCTAAGGTAATATCATCGAGTCTTCCGGTGGCAACTGCGACTAAAATTTGAGTTATCCAGTCAGGATGGGCAGGACAGCCAGGAATATTAATCACGGGAAACCCGGCTTGGCTGAGGTAGTCGGGGCCAAGAAAGCCGCCTTTTTGCCGTTTGAGAAATTGTAACCCTTCGGACTCGCTGGGGTTGGGTGCCATTGCGGGAATACCGCCATAGGTTGCACAGTCTCCGACAGCGACAACGAATTTAGCGACTTTGGACAGGTCAGATAACCAGTCTTTCATCGGACGGTCTGCAAAACGGTTCCATTCTCCGGTTCCTTTGGGGGCGTTGACGACGCTGCCTTCAAAGACGAGAATATCAACGGGGACGATGCCATTGATGCAGTCTCGCAGTAGTTTTTTCAGGCTGTCTCCGAGTTCGAGTCCGAGGGAGGGATGCCAGAGAAGGTTGATGTTAAAGTCGGTTATTAGGTCACAAACGCTCGGTTCTTCGGCGTTGAGAAATGACATGGTGTTTCCTGAACAAGCGCCACCTTGCAGCCAGAGGACGTTAGCCACAATAATTCTCCTTGTGCGATGCGGACAAACAATTGGGGTATTTAATTTTGATGAGTTTTGACAATTATCTAATACAATTTTTTAAATTGTGATAATCATGGCGATTTTTTTTAGATTTATTGGCGTGAGATTTACAAAACTTTTTATCCCTTGGGCTAGAGAAAAATTGAAATCACCAAAAACCTGGTAACTTTCTCGCGCACCGGGTTTTTATGGACTTGATAAAAATTAAAAAAGGATAAAGTTCAGCCAATCGTGACAAAAAGAAAATGAAACGGATTAACCGTATCAGATAATACAGTTATTCACGGCGAACAAGGATTAGCTTTAAGCAACAAGAGTGACTATTTTTTTCCTGTAATTTGAGATTGACGTTAACAGTTGTGTTGAGTATTGGCCGATAGCGTCAATCTCTGAAACGATTTGTCAAATCCTTCACCCCTAGAATAGTTGTGACACAAAGTTTTACTGAGTCTGCTGTTAAAGCCGCCACTGCTGCGGTTGAGTCTGAAGCCGCTACCGTTGCTGAAAAAGTGCAAATGTTGACTGAAATTGCCCGGGGGTTGCTACAAAAACCCAAAGGCATTGAACAGATAGAAGCGGCTGTATTATTGTACCGTCAAGCGATTGAGTTGTGCGGTTCAGATTATCCTTTATTAAAAGCACGGGCGACGGTTGGTTTAGGAATTGCGTTGCGAACCTATCCCGGCGAAAGTTCCGAGGGGTTAGTTGCAGCCAAACAAGTTTTTGAAACGGCACTACCGATTTTACAACAACAGGCTTCCCCGGAAGAAGTTGCAGAAGTGCAGATGAATTTGGGGTTGGTTTTTCAAGCGTTGGTTCCGTTTAATCTGGCTCAAACTAAAGACGCAGTTCAAGCCTATCAGCAAGCGTTAGAAGTGTTTACGCCGACAGAATATCCCCAAGAATACGCTATCTTACACAATAATATTGCGATCGCTTATTTGTCAATGTCGTTGTCGGGAGATGGCGAAGATATGCGTCAGGCGTTGGCGGTGCAGTCCTTTGAAGAAGCGTTGAACTGGATTATTTTAACGGATCATCCGGTTGAATATGCGATGTTACAAAATAATCTGGGAAATGCGTTGCAATATCTCCCGAGTGTTCATCCTGTTGAGAATAATCTGCGGGCTTTAAAAGCGTATAACGAAGCGTTAAAAGTTCGGACAGCCAAGGATACTCCGGTTGAATATGCAAATACAATTGCCAACAAAGCGAATATTTTATTTAACCTTCCAGATGATATAGAACATCCCGAAGCGGGTAATCCTAATCATCTGCAAACGGCTAAGAGTCTCTACGAAGAAGCCAGATTAATTTTTGTTCAATATGGGGAGTCTGAACGAGCGGAAATGGTCGCTCAAGCGTTGCAAGATTTGGATACAGAATTACAAGCGTTGTCGTCTTTAAATTAACCCAGGAGAACAAGATGAACGAATTTTTTAACGTCCTGTTAGAAGTGTTAAATACAACGCCTGTACAGACCTTTTGGCATGATTTACTTGCCGGAGAAATTACGCTGTTAACGGGTATTGTTTGGTTGGCGGTTGCGGGTGCTGTTTCGATTCTGGGGGGTGCAATTGGAGGCATTTTATTAGCCCGAAAAGACTTAGGTTTTGGTTTGTCGGCAATGATTGGGGGTTTGTTTGGCCCCGTAGGTGTTTTACCTGCTATTGCACTAGGATTGATTGTCTTGAAGTTTGTTTAGAATGAAGGAGAAAGTACCATGTTAGAAGTCGGTTGGTTCAGTACCAAGTTACTGTTAAAAGGAAAATTGTTGCAAAATCCGGGCTATTTTGTTCGTCAAAGTGCTATCGGGTTAACATTAGGTTTACTGTTATTTGTCGGGTTGGATAAAGTGGGTGTAACCTTGTGGTTGCCGATTGTTTTATCGAGTTTATTGACAGGAATTGCCATGCCTTTTCTGTTGAAAGATGTCAAAATGAAATAACCCCAATTTCTAAATTTGTAGGGTGAACTAGGGCGGGTTTAGTTCAATCCCAGACTGGTATTACAGAGCTTATAAAACCCGCCTCTACATTGCCAATTTTTCCCGAAGTCGGGCGGGTTTAGTTAAATTTCTGATGGGTATTATAGATATTGTAGAACCCGCCCCTACGTTTAAAATTCNCCGCCTCTACATTGCCAATTTTTCCCGAAGTCGGGCGGGTTTAGTTAAATTTCTGATGGGTATTATAGATATTGTAGAACCCGCCCCTACGTTTAAAATTCATATAAAATAAAAATAAAAATATAACAATTATGACTTCAACGCCAATTTCTCCCCAAGATGCTGTAACCTTAGAAGACTTGGTTCAAGAAATAAAGTTTTTTGAAAACACCGTTTTAGAATGGCATGACCCAGAAAAGTTATTGGTTGTCGAGGGATTAAAAAAATCGATAGAAGCGTTACATAAAGAGGCGCTAATTCGTTTAATTCGCAGTGTTAAACAAGAATCTCTCTCGGCGTTACGTCATGCGGTTGAAGATGAAATAGTTTACGGACTGTTGCGTTATCACGAACTTGTAAAACCGCCCCAACCCCCGTTAGAAACTCGCATTCAACAAGCCTTAGAAGAAGTGCGTCCGGGCTTAAAAAGTCATAGCGGCGATGTGGAATTAGTGGCTGTTAAACTCCCCGATACGGTAGAAGTTAAATTAGTCGGAACTTGTAGCAATTGTCCGGCTTCTACGTTAACGTTAAAACAAGGGGTTGAACAAGCGATTAAAAATCATTGTCCTGAAATTCAGCACGTTATCTCGGTTAATACTCCCGTTTCAACGAACAATTCTCATTCTATTATTAGCCCTTTTTCTACGGATAACGAAGCAGGTTGGGTGGCGATAACAACCATTGAACAGATTCCAGAGGGGGNTTGTAGCAATTGTCCGGCTTCTACGTTAACGTTAAAACAAGGGGTTGAACAAGCGATTAAAAATCATTGTCCTGAAATTCAGCACGTTATCTCGGTTAATACTCCCGTTTCAACGAACAATTCTCATTCTATTATTAGCCCTTTTTCTACGGATAACGAAGCAGGTTGGGTGGCGATAACAACCATTGAACAGATTCCAGAGGGGGGAATTTTAGCTGTAGAATTGGATGGCTTAAAACTAATTATAACCCGATTTGCTGATCAGATTCAAGCCTATCGCAACAGTTGTACTCATCTGGCGATGCCGTTAGATAAAGGAGAAATCAAAGAGGGAATTCTAACTTGTCCGTTTCATCATTTTCAATACAATTTAAAAACTGGAGACTGTCTCACCGCCCCCGAAATGCCCTTACAACCCTATCCGGTTAAACGAGTTGGAGAACGAGTGTTCGTGCGAGTTTAATAAAACTTTTGAGACTTAAATATCGGGTTGATAAGTGCAAGCGTCTCGCTTGCTAGAAACCATGTGATGTTCAGCATTTTGAACTTCCAAACCAAATCAAGAATCGGATTGCTATAATTTAGAAAGATATTAACCAGCTAAAAAATTTTATGCAAACAGACATCTCTATTCCAGACACAATTTGTCATCAAGCAGAAGCACTCGCCGAACAGTTGGGTATATCGCGAAGTGAACTTTATACACAAGCGTTGAAAGCGTATTTAAAAAACTATCATCGCGACCAAATTTTAGAAAAATTAAACCAAGTTTATTCAGAAGAATCCTCCGAGTTAGACCCCGTATTAGCAAAAATGCAATTTATGTCTTTACCTTGTGAGGATTTGTAACGTATCGCGGTGAAATTTGGTGGGCTATTAAATTGTATTTTGATGTGTCTCAATCCTCAAAGTAGTGACCGCACTTTGAAAAACAATTTTTTGTATAATGTNTAGAAAAATTAAACCAAGTTTATTCAGAAGAATCCTCCGAGTTAGACCCCGTATTAGCAAAAATGCAATTTATGTCTTTACCTTGTGAGGATTTGTAACGTATCGCGGTGAAATTTGGTGGGCTATTAAATTGTATTTTGATGTGTCTCAATCCTCAAAGTAGTGACCGCACTTTGAAAAACAATTTTTTGTATAATGTGATAACATAGGAAAAAAAAACTCAGATTATCAATAAATGAAGAATAAGCTAATTGCATTTGGTTGGTATGGGGGGAAATATAGTCATTTAGACTGGCTTTTACCTTTATTACCGAAAACAACCCATTATTGCGAACCCTTTGGTGGTTCAGCATCAATTTTAATTAATAGAGAACCTTCTCCTGTGGAAACTTATAATGATATTGATGGAGAATTAGTTAATTTTTTTAGAGTGCTACGGGATGAAAAAAACGAATTAATTCGAGCAATTGCTTTTACTCCTTTTTCCCGAAGTGAATTTGAGCTTGCCATTTCTAAAGATACCACAAACTTATCAAATTTAGAACGGGCTAGACGATTTTTTATTCGGGCGAGACAAGTTAGAACTGGACTGGCTCAAACGGCAAGTTCTGGGCGGTGGGCGCATTGTCTTCTCACCAGTCGAGCGGGAATGGCAGGAGCCGTTTCTCGTTGGTTAGGAAGTATTGATGATTTGTCAAAAATTGTTCAAAGATTACAGAGAGTTCAAATTGAAAATAGTTCGTCATTTGATATTATTCGGCGANTATTCGGGCGAGACAAGTTAGAACTGGACTGGCTCAAACGGCAAGTTCTGGGCGGTGGGCGCATTGTCTTCTCACCAGTCGAGCGGGAATGGCAGGAGCCGTTTCTCGTTGGTTAGGAAGTATTGATGATTTGTCAAAAATTGTTCAAAGATTACAGAGAGTTCAAATTGAAAATAGTTCGTCATTTGATATTATTCGGCGATATGATAGTGAAGAAACACTGTTTTACTGTGACCCTCCTTATCCCCATAATACTCGCGGAGACAGTAAGGCGTATGCTTATGAAATGACGGATGAAGAACATCGAAAACTTGCTGAGATTGTTCACAATATAAAAGGAAAAGTTGCGGTTTCAGGGTATGAGTGTACTTTAATGAATGAACTCTATGGAGATTGGAAACAAATTTCTGCTCCCACTAAGTCTTGTCACTCGGTTAAAAAACCGCGTACAGAAAGACTTTGGATCAATTATCCTGTGGAAAATATATCTATAGGTATTTCAAAAATAGACAGTAAAACTCAGCTTTTAAAATCAGAGATGAAAACACCAACAGAAATTCTAAATTCCGCTTTTGATACAGCATCACAAAGCCTTAAAACAGGTGAATTTCTGATGCTTCCTTCAGAAGTTGTTGAACAAATTGAATATATATGCAGACATCCTCAAAATAAAGCCGGAATACGTCTTTTACTTTCTTGTTTGTTGGCAAAAGTTGATAAACCTAATTTAGATATTCGCAAACCTTTTAAAGAAATTGGTGGAGAAGACTGCTATTCAGGTCGATCTTATGATGAGTCATATGTTTCGACTTTTTTACGAGAATATGACTTACAAGATGTTTGCAATACAACTACAGCTTTTTTAACTCCGGCATTGCGAACCAAAGCAACTCCACTCACATTAGAACCCCAATTAATTGGTAAGCCTCCCGCCTTATATGAAGCGGTCATTAAAATTTTTTATCGAATTCAAAATGGTGAAATAGCGGCTAATGATATTTTATGCGAAACGATTAGATGGTTAGTTATTATCAAACGAGAAAAAG
>NZ_LATL02000199.1 GCF_000972705.2 Limnoraphis robusta CS-951
ATAAATTGACTACAGTAAAAAAAAGTCAATTTTTGAAGATCCTGATAAAAGGAGATTAAAGTAATGCCTAGTGATACCAGAAACGAAGATCAAAAAAATTCCGATATTCAACAACCGATGAACCCCCAGGAAGTTGATCCTCAACAAAAACGTCAACAAAAAGCAGAATTAAAAGAAAAGGGAAATCGCTTAACAGCCAACCCTGGCGATCGCATTGATGATTCTATGTCTCTCGAAGAAAAGGCTAAACAAGTGGCTGTTGATGCGCCCGATCCGACTGGAGATCATGTTGTTGTTCCCACTTATTTTATCGTAGAAGATGAAGATGGGAATAAAGAAGCATTACACCATGTTCAAGATGCTGAAGAGATTTCTGATGTCATTCGTCAAGCCCGTGTTGATGAAGAAGGGAATCGCAAATGGTGGTAAACTCAATCCCTGTAATCTTGTTTAATCAGTAATACAAGTCCCCCGTTTCTTGATGAAGCTGGGGATTTGATTAACTAATCTTAATTAATTCTATACAGATCTTCCCTTCTGAAAAAAAATATGTTACGCTACGTTCATCAAGAGCAAGTCAGCCTAATCTCTCATTATCTTCTCAGCATTGCGCCTGGGAACAATGGGGAGCGGAGGAACCACTTTTTGGGGCTTATCTTTGACTCCCGATGAGTCAAGAAGGATATCTCTCAATCCTAGCCCGTCAGCTAACTCCGTAGGCATTGAGGGGAGACTGAAGAATCGACACGTATACTATTACAATGTCTTGATTCTCTCAGTTGCAACCATTGGTACTGCTCGCTTCTATGTACCTGTTTGTTTGATTGAGGCATTGTGAAAAATAAATTTTTTAGGGGTTGGATTTAACTTTTTCCAACCCTACTCAAACTTAATAATTCTAGTCAGTTAGTTAGGTTGAATTTTCCTCAAACCTAACTGCAAGTTTTAGGCTATCCATCGAATGTTAGGTATTTTTTTAGACTTACCTAAATGGTCACAGCCGAGTCGAACCCTCCAACATCACTAATTATCAGGTCTACTGCTATGGATCATTTTCAATCTATGGGTAACTTTCAGCCTTTCATTGCAGCTACAACATTTATCGCCGTAATGTTTTTCATTACGACAGATTTTCTACACTTAACCATTGCTGCACTTTTAGGTGCCTTAATTTTGGTTTTTCTTCATGTAATGACTTTAGCAGAGGCGGTTAATTATATTAGTCAAAGTCATGCCACTCTTGCTTTATTCTTTGGGGTAATGGTGTTAGTTCGTGCCTTTGAACCGACTAATGTTTTTGCCTATCTCGCGACAAAAATGGTGATTATTTCTAAAGGAGAAGGAAAGCGATTACTTCTGGGAATTGTAGCAATTACCGCCCCCATTTGTGCCGTTCTTCCCAACGCGACAACGGTGATGTTACTCGCACCTCTCATTCCACCAATGGCGACACAAATCGGAATTGACTTTGTGCCATTGTTGATTTTAATGGTTTTTATCGCCAATAGTGCAGGATTATTAACCTTAGTCGGCGATCCGGCAACCTATATCGTCGGAGATGCGATTAACATGAGTTTTACAGATTACTTATTTCGCCTCAGCTTAGGCGGTGCGGTAGCGGTTTTAAGTGTAATTCTGTTACTGCCTATTTTATTCCCAAAAATCTGGAGAGCCAAATTAAAAAATATTGATAAACTTTCTCTCCCTAAAATTAATCATCCCCGAACCTTAGCTATAGGAGGTCTAATTGCAGCTTTTGTGATCACCTTTTTTATCATCGGAGAATCCTTACNGATTACTTATTTCGCCTCAGCTTAGGCGGTGCGGTAGCGGTTTTAAGTGTAATTCTGTTACTGCCTATTTTATTCCCAAAAATCTGGAGAGCCAAATTAAAAAATATTGATAAACTTTCTCTCCCTAAAATTAATCATCCCCGAACCTTAGCTATAGGAGGTCTAATTGCAGCTTTTGTGATCACCTTTTTTATCATCGGAGAATCCTTACCGATTCCTGTTTCACCGGGGGCTGTAGCGTTATTAGGGGCAGCTTTAGCCCTGCTATTATCCCATCATAGTCATATTGATTCGATCAACCATATTCTCCGGGATATTGACTGGAGTACCTTACTCTTCTTTATGGCTGTCTTTGTGTTAGTGGGAGGACTGGAAAAAACCGGGGTCATTAATAGTTTATCTGGCGTTTTAGCCGTTGTCGTGGGTACAAATATTGCTTTTGGTTCAATTCTTTTACTGTTTTTTGTGGGTCTTCTTTCCAGTATTGTTCCGAATATTCCCCTCGTCGTGGCGATGGTTCCCCTTCTCAAACAATATTTAGTGAATGTCGGTTTAGCCGGGCCTGAAGTATTAGCCGTAGATTTTCAAGGACAGTTTCCGGTTGAAGTCTTACCTTTATTTTATGCGATGATGTATGGTGCGACTTTGGGCGGCAACGGCACTTTATTAGGGGCTTCTGCTAACATTGTGGCTGCCGGGATTTCTGAACAACATGGACGCACGATTTCATTTAAAAGGTTTCTCAAATACGGATTACCAGTCATGGGAGTTCAACTGGTAGCAGCCGCAATATATGTTGGAGTTATGTTTCTCAAACAGTCATAATCCTTTTTTTTGAGATTGACTTCAGTTGTTGATTTCTTTGAAATGGGTTATCGTTGGTATTGGTTTTGACTCGTGAATGCCAACCATGCAACTACTCAATTGGCTACCAGACAGCCCCATTGTCATCTTTACCATATTACTACTCGTTTCTCTGACGTTACCGCCCTGGTTTGAACGTCTCCGTCTTCCTGGACTCGTGGGATTATTATTAGCAGGTGTAGTTTTAGGTGAACATGGTTTAGGCGTATTAGATTCTCAATCGGAAACCATGAAACTGCTGTCAGACATCGGGAAAATTTACCTGATGTTTGTAGCGGGTTTAGAAATTGATCTCGCCCAGTTTAAAAGCAAAAAAGATCGGGCGATAGGCTTTGGAATTTCTACCTTTATTTTTCCCATGCTGGCGGGAATTGCTATTGGGCTTTGGTTCGGCTTTGGTTGGAATGCGGCTATTTTAATTGGTTCCTTACTGGCTTCTCATACGCTGTTGGCTTATCCCATTGTTCAACGCTTAGGACTGATTGATACTGAACCAATTATTATTAGTGTTGGGGCTACGATTTTTACCAGTATTAGCGCTTTATTAGTCTTGGCAATTTGTGTGTCAGTTCAAGCCGGAGAATTTTCACTCTATAGTTTGAGTTGGCAACTGGGAAGCCTAGCGATTTATTCGGCTGTCGTTTTATTTGGCTTTGATTGGGCTGGAAAAGCCTATTTTAAAAGAAATGGCAGTGAAGAAGGCAATCAGTTCTTATTTGTTTTATTATCAGTATTTCTCGCTTCTGTTGGCGCTCAAATTATTCAGATCGATCAAATTGTTGGGGCATTTTTAGCAGGTTTAGCCGTTAACGATGCGGTGGGAAATAGCCTCGTTAAAGACAAAGTGGAATTTGTAGGCAGTGTATTGTTTATTCCCTTTTTCTTCATTGCGATGGGGCTTTTTCTGAATGTTCCGGTTTTTCTCTCTACCTTAACCACAAATTTTACCTTACCTCTCGCTATTGTTTTAGGGTTAATAATTAGTAAATTCATTGCAGCCTGGGCTGTTAAATTACTCTACGGTTACAGCCGAGACGAAACCCTGTTAATTTGGTCACTTTCCATCCCTCAAGTCGCAACAACTCTAGCAGCAGCTTTAGTCGGTTTTAATGTCGGTTTACTGAGTGAAGAAGTCTTTAATAGTGTGATTGTCTTAATGTTAGCGACCTCGATTTTAGGCCCGTTACTGACCCAAAAATATGCACCTCGCTTGCTTCCCCTGAAAGCAGCCAAATCATCCTTTAATATTAACCCCACGATCAAGGACGGGGAAAATAGCCAAGAAGCCGAAAAAACTCTACCTTTTACCGTTGTTGTTCCGATATATAACCCCGATACTCAACGCTATTTGATGGAAATGGCGGCTTTAGTTGCTCGTCACGAAGAGGGATCAATTGTTCCTTTAGCGATCGCAACTCACGCCCAAGTTCACATGGATGAACCCGAATTTCAAAAAGCATTAAAATACAGTAGATTATTATTAAAACGCTCAGAAGAAGTCGGTCAAGAGTTCAACGTTAAAACGGAACCAATTCTCAGAATTGATGGCGATGTTGCTACAGGAATTACTCGCACCGCTTGCGAAAAAGATGCGAGTTTAATCGTCATGGGTTGGAGCGAAAATACCAGTTTACGAGCGCGACTGTTTGGAACGGTGATTGATAGCGTATTTTGGTCGTCTCACTGTCCAGTAGCGGTGATGCGATTATTACAAGAACCTGTGCAAATTCGTCAGATTTTAGTCTTAGTTAAAACTATAGCACCGCGAACCATTAGAACCATTCGTTTTGCTCAACTTTTAGCCTCTACCAACAAAGCGGCTGTCACTCTATTACATATTTGTCCGGCTCAAACTACTCCTCAGCAAATTACCATCATGGAAACGCAATTAACAGAAATCCTCAGTGTAGAAGGCTCTTCGATCAACTCCAACATTGTTGTTAGGGCGACTAATGATGTCGTTGGAACGATTTTAGAACAAGCCAAAGGATTTGATCTCGTGGTATTGCGATCGCAACGTCGCCGCACAGCAGGCGGTTTAGCTGTCAGTAGCGTCACCCATGAAGTCATGCAAAACCTACGCTGTTCAGTGGTGATGTTCGGTGAACCGCAAGTATAGCAGGCTGTAGGGGCGGGTGAGATCAAAATCTATGTCACTGAAAACAACATTAATAACTGAAAAAACTGGTCACGGGTGACGGGTGACTGTAAACTGATAAAACGGGAACATTCAACACGAGGACAGGCTAAGTTGCCGACTTTGGGAGTCAATATTGACCATATCGCCACACTGCGTCAAGCTCGTCGAACCATCGAACCCGATCCGGTGGCGGGGGCAGTGATTGCAGAATTGGCAGGTGCAGATGGGATTACCGTACATTTACGCGAAGATCGCCGTCATATTCAACAACGAGATGTGCGGCTGTTGCGAGAAACGGTGCGGACTCATCTTAATCTAGAAATGGCACCTACCGATGAAATGGTGGCGATCGCATTGGACATTCGACCGGACTATATTACTCTAGTTCCAGAACGACGAGAAGAAGTCACCACCGAAGGCGGACTCGATATCGTTGGTCAACAGGAGCGAATGAGTGCAGTTGTTGGTAAACTGCAAGATGCAGGAATTCCCGTCAGTTTGTTTATTGATGCAAACCCTGCTCAAATTGAAGCTTCAGCCCGCACAAAAGCTGTTTTTGTGGAGTTACACACAGGTTGTTATGCTGACGCCAAAGGGGATCAGCAATACCAAGAACTCAAGCTATTGATCGAAGGGAGTCAACTGGCTCAAAATGCGGGACTGCGGGTGAATGCGGGTCATGGTTTGACCTACTGGAACGTTTACCCCGTCGCTTGTATTGAGGGAATGGAAGAACTCAATATTGGTCATAGCATTATCAGTCGAGCGGTTCTGGTGGGCTTAGATCGAGCCGTTCGGGAAATGAAACAAGCCCTGATCGCTCTGTAAACTGTTCGTGATCACTCACCTTTTTTTCAGAACAAACAACGAATTATTGATTCACAACGAACCATGAAAACTTACTACTATCTTTTAGCCAGTCAACACTTTCTTCTCGAAGAAGAACCCTTTGAAGAAGTTCTCAAAGAACGAACTCGCTACTACCAAGAACAGGAAAAAGAAATTGACTTCTGGTTAGTTCCCCAACCTGCTTTTCTCGAAGCGCCGGAACTGGCGGACGTTAAAGCAAAATGTCCTCAACCTGCGGTGGCTGTCATTTCCACCAATGAGCAGTTTATTATTTGGTTGAAACTCCGTTTAGAATTCGTCGCGACAGGGAATTTTCAAGCCCCCTCATCCAGTATTGCTGATCCGTTAGCGTCTTTGGCGGTAGCGTGATCACAGACTGCTAAAATAGGTCTGCTCACAGTCAGTTGAGATCTGAGCTATGGTTCAAATTGGTGTCAAGAAATGGTTTAGGTTCACGGCGATCGCAGTTCTACTCACCAGTTATAGCGTGAGTCCAAACGTTGCGAGTGCTGCTGCCTCTTGTGAACCGCCAGCTTCTGGAGAGTATCTTGTATTGATTGTGAGCGAAACCACTGCTGAACAGGACTTAGCCCGTAAAACGTTACCCAGTGATATCAAAAGTGAAGTTTGTCGCTATGTTGAGGATCTGGTTACGCGAGTAGGTGGTTTTAAAGATCAACTGATTGCAGAAGATTGGGCGGCTTATCTTAAAGAGAGTTCCGGTTTGCAAACCTATGTCGTCAAACCCGAAACCGTTTCAGAACGTCCTCCCACCCGCCCTGTCGTGAACCGTTCACCTGCATCTGAGTTGCAAACAGAACCCCGTTCTCAAGCTCGACCTCGTTCTCAACCTCGTTCTCAACCTCAGCCTCAACCTCAGCCTCAACCTCAACCTTCTAGCGAACAAGCTCGCTTTAATCCCCGGAGGCTCGGTTCAGGGTATGCGGTGTTAGTAGACTACCTCAATCAACCCGATTTAGCCGCAGAAATCGAAGAAATCACTGGAACAGCAGTCGGTTTAGCTTCTTATGGTCAGCGTCCCTATTTACTTGTCACACAGACAAACAGCTTAGAAACCNCGGTTCAGGGTATGCGGTGTTAGTAGACTACCTCAATCAACCCGATTTAGCCGCAGAAATCGAAGAAATCACTGGAACAGCAGTCGGTTTAGCTTCTTATGGTCAGCGTCCCTATTTACTTGTCACACAGACAAACAGCTTAGAAACCGCCACCTCTACATTACAAACCTTAAGTAATCGGGGTTTCTTATCTCTGATGGTTGATAGTCGCAGGGTAACGCTGATCAGCCCGAACGTTAACCCCTAGTCTCAGAAGATAAAGAATAGGGGACAGGTTACAGGGAACAGGGAAAAAAACGGATTACTGATTACTGCAAAAACTGTTCACTGTTTCCCTGCGCCCATTTACGGATAAGCCAATTTTGCGATCCAAGAAATAACCACTCCCAAAGCCAAACCCACAATCACCTGAAAAGGGGTATGACCAAGTAACTCCTTGAGGCGATCTTCGTTAAATTGGGGATGCTCCTGAAATAACTCATCAATAATCTGATTCAAAATACGAGCTTGTTGACCCGCCGCTTGACGAACTCCCGTCGCATCGTACATAACAATAAAAGCAAAGACAACGGAGATCGCAAATTCAGGACTTTCCCAGCCAATTGTTTGTCCGACACCTGTAGCTAATGCGGAGACAAAAGCAGAGTGAGAACTCGGCATCCCGCCTGTTGTGACTAACGCCCGAAAATTGATTTTTCCATGTCTGATTAACTCAATCGTCAACTTCGCCATTTGAGCAAACAGACAAGCGAAAAGGGAGACCATCAGGACTTGGTTATCCAGAATATTGCCAAAGTCTTGCATGGAGTTAGACACCTCTAATGACTGCGACTGGTGATAAATTGAGCGATCGCAATTAAGGGAGTCGCCGCTTCTCCAAACGGAGCGAGTTCCGCTTGAGCCTGTTGGATCAGTTCAGTGGCTCGACGTTTTGATTCTTCGAGTCCCCAAAGACTAGGATAAGTCGCTTTTTGAGCTTTGAGATCTTTTCCGGCTGTTTTTCCTAGTTCTTCTTGAGTTGCAGTAATATCGAGAATATCATCAACTATCTGAAACGCCAAACCGATTTTCTGAGCATAGCTTGNGGTGATAAATTGAGCGATCGCAATTAAGGGAGTCGCCGCTTCTCCAAACGGAGCGAGTTCCGCTTGAGCCTGTTGGATCAGTTCAGTGGCTCGACGGTTTGATTCTTCGAGTCCCCAAAGACTAGGATAAGTCGCTTTTTGAGCTTTGAGATCTTTTCCGGCTGTTTTTCCTAGTTCTTCTTGAGTTGCAGTAATATCGAGAATATCATCAACTATCTGAAACGCCAAACCGATTTTCTGAGCATAGCTTGATAGCCGTTCTAAGTTCTCTATTGATGCTCCAGCTAAAATAGCGCCGCAAACGACACAAGCTTCTAACAAAGCTCCGGTTTTATGGGTATGAATGAATGTTAGGCGTTCTTCTGTAATGTCTGTTTTACCTTCTGATTCTAAATCTACCACTTGACCGCCCACCAGTCCGGTAGCGCCCACCGCTTGACCTAAACGGCCTATCACCTGTAAAACCTGTTGAGGGGGTACATTTGTGGTTTGAGTTGCTACAAATTCAAACGCATAGCTTAACAACCCATCCCCGGCTAAAATCGCAATATCTTCACCATAAACCTTGTGGTTAGTGAGTTGTCCCCGACGATAATCATCATTATCCATCGCAGGCAGGTCATCATGGATCAAGGACATGGTGTGGATCATCTCTAGGGCGCAAGCCGTTGGCATCGCCATCTCCGCCGTTCCCCCTAACAACTCACAAGTCGCCAGACACAAGATCGGACGCAGACGCTTTCCTGTCGCTAGCAGTGAATACCGCATCGCCTCATAAATTTTCTCGGGATAGGTGACTTGAACTGAGTCATCAAGTGCTATTTCGACCTCAGCCTTGCGTTCCGCCAAATAAGTCGATAGGTCAAACGTCGAGCTTGTCGGGGGTGATGGGTTTTCTCCAGTCAATACCATAACGCTGTTTGTCCGTACTGAGTCATATTTCGTCAATCCCATTGTACGGGTCTTGTGACACCCAAAGTCGATTATCTCTCAATCCGACTCAGAAAAGTTTAGGGGATACCAAAGTTGGCATCTACGGTTTTAGTGAACTACCCAAAGATTGAGGGTTGCTGCATCGACTTGGGATTGAAAACATAACCCTTCTACTACATAAAAGTTATGCTTTCAGTCAACCTCTTACGACTTTGCTTGTGATTTTTGGTATGCGGATGGCGAGACTCGAACTCGCAAGGCAAAGCCACACGCCCCTCAAACGTGCGCGTATACCAATTCCGCCACATCCGCTTAGGCTCAATGAAATCTCAGTCAAACTGAACGTTTCACAGCGCGTCTTCTATCATATCATAAACTTTCAGCAATATCAACAGAGTTTCCAAAAGTCAGCGATCGCCTGTAACAACATTGTTGCGTTTTATCTCTTTCCCTGTTGACCAAAACAGTTTATCCTAAACTGATTATTGACCGAGCAGCACAGAAGATGCGGTTTTCAAAGATCCTAATTGCCAACCGGGGGGAAATTGCCCTACGCATCCTCCGCACTTGTGAGGAACTGGGTATTGCCACAGTCGCCGTTCATTCTACCATTGATCACCACGCCCTTCATGTTCAGTTGGCGGACGAAGCCGTTTGCATTGGTGAACCGAGTAGCGCTAAAAGCTATCTAAACATTCCCAATATAATCTCAGCCGCCCTCACCCGCAACGCCACCGCCATTCATCCAGGCTACGGCTTCCTCGCGGAAAATGCCCGTTTTGCGGAAATTTGCGCCGATCACGATATCGCCTTTATTGGCCCGACTCCCGAGGCGATCCGTTCAATGGGCGACAAATCAACCGCCAAGGAAACCATGCAAAAAGTCGGGGTTCCCACTATTCCCGGCAGTGATGGCCTAGTCACGAGCGAAAAAGAAGCCGCGAAAATAGCCTCACAAATCGGCTATCCGGTTATCATCAAAGCAACCGCAGGCGGCGGAGGGCGAGGAATGCGTCTAGTTCGTGATCCGGCTGAACTCCCGAAACTATTTTCCGCCGCCCAAGGAGAAGCCGAAGCCGCCTTTGGAAATCCCGGTGTCTATCTGGAAAAATTTATCGAACTTCCCCGTCACATAGAGTTTCAAATCTTAGCCGATAGTCACGGCAATGTGATTCACTTAGGAGAACGGGACTGTTCGATTCAACGACGTCATCAAAAACTCCTGGAAGAATCCCCGAGTCCGGCGTTAAGTTCAGATCTGCGCGAAAAAATGGGACAAGCAGCCGTGACTGCGGCTCAGTCCATTCACTATACTGGAGCGGGAACGGTTGAATTTTTGCTCGATAAGGCGGGGAATTTCTATTTTATGGAGATGAATACCCGCATCCAAGTTGAACATCCCGTTACAGAGATGGTAACAGGCTTAGATTTAATCGCCGAACAAATTCGCATTGCTCAAGGGGAAAAACTAGAATTCACTCAAAAACAGGTGCAACTCCGGGGTCATGCCATTGAATGTCGGATTAATGCAGAAGATCCCGATCACAATTTTCGCCCTTGTCCGGGACGAATTAGCGCTTATCTTCCCCCCGGCGGAAATGGCGTGCGAATTGATTCTCATGTCTACACCGACTATGAAATTCCGCCTTACTATGATTCTTTGATTGGGAAATTGATTGTTTGGGGGCCTGATCGATCTAGTGCGATCGCTCGGATGAAACGGGCTTTACGAGAGTTTGCGATTACTGGAATTCCCACAACCATTGGCTTTCATCAAAAGATTTTGGAAACTCCAGAATTCATACAAGGTGAAGTTTACACCAATTTTGTTGAACAGTGGATGAGTCGTCAACAGCAATAACAGGATATTCCAGACTTAGATGATCATTCTCAACAGACCTTGTTGACCGAGTAGGATTTCCCGTAAAAGACTGAAAATTCCTACCCAGATAATCGGTGTAATATCGACTCCCCCTAAAGGGGGAACAATTTTGCGGGTGACAGCCAGAAACGGTTCAGTCGGCCAGACAATCACGTTAAACGGGAAGCGACTCTGATCCACTTGGGGATACCAAGTCAGGACAATACGGAAAATGAAGAAAAAGGTCATCACGGCTAGGACAATGCCTAAAATCCAACTGACTGCGGTAACGGTGGTCATGTTCTTCTCGAAACTTGAAGTTTTGTAACTGCAACTGTTCCTCATTTTAGCGGGTTATGAGCTACCCAAAGACAGAGTGGAAGTCAATGACTCAACGGTCTAACCTATTGTTAAAATGATAAAGTTAAAGCAATCTTTGTAAATTTTAAGGATCAGGTTACTATGACCCCTTCGTTAGCAAACTTCCTTTACAGCTTACTAGCAGGCACTTTGATCGTTGTCATTCCGGCAATTGTTGCTCTGTTCGTTCTCAGTCAGAAAGATAAGATCATCCGTTCTTAATCCCATCAGGGATGGCTCAAAGTTCGGGTAAGGAGTCTGAGTCAACTTTCAACCCCTGACCCGAACAACGGCTGACTGAAATATTTCTAGAGATATGTCAAATGCCCCACCCACAAGGGGATGTGGCTTGCAACTAGACCACTTCGGATCTGTCGCATACGGGTAATTGACCGTAAGAAAGTCTCTCCGTCTGACTAGCAGTAGAGAGAAGAAGTTTTTGTTCTTCCCACTCCTGGGGCATCCCTCACACTCATCGGGGCTGGT
>NZ_LATL02000200.1 GCF_000972705.2 Limnoraphis robusta CS-951
AAATAACCCCTAACCATACCACCCCATTTACCCACCCCTATACCAAAACTCGGGAGGTGGGCTTGGGGAGCTAATGTGCTATCCCATACCAGGTCTTTATATCCTCTTATGAATTCACCGTCTTTTCGCCATTCCACTTGGTCACTCAACTTAATGAACGCTCTACGTGCAGCATCCAGATCTTCTCCATAATCTAGCTTACCACCCACATCGATCCAAATTTGTTTCTGCACGCTAAAACCGAATTTTCCGTTGCTGTATTTGACCCAAAGCCGATCAATCACTCGCAAGTCAGCACAGGGGAAATTTTTGAGTCCCTCAGTTGAGAATCCACCCATAAACCCTTGCATAACATTAAAAGTTTCTCTGTCAGCTTCTTGCCATTGCCCGGTTTGTAGATAGTATGCCAGCTTGAAATAGAAAGGCTGTTTACTGATGGCATAGTCGCGATCTGTCTCATCAAGGATTTCTAGGGGTTGATTGCTAACAGTTAAGAGTGCTTTCTTTGCCTCAGATCCAACAAACCCTTCCTGACAAAAATCCCACGCCA
The DNA here is from genome assembly GCF_000972705.2 of Limnoraphis robusta CS-951. Next base: position 551 of record NZ_LATL02000200.1, read on the forward strand.
ACAATAATTTTTTTAAATTTGGTTCTTGCAAAATGGCATTCACCAACTCACTCGCATCATTCTGCGCCGCATATAGCCGCATGGTTTCCGCCCACCAGTAGAGCTTTTTCGGGTCATGCAACGCCTCTAGAAAAATGTGTTCCTGCTTCGTTTCTTTGACTTCTACCGCAGCCAAATATTGCTGAAAACGCAGGTGGGCAAATACATAATCCCCCTCTCCTTCATTGGCAATTAGCGCATCCACCGCCTGCAACCGCTTCAAAAACTCCAACGGTTCGGGTGGATTGGGTAATTTCGCTAAATGTTCCCCAAACAACGTTTCAACTTCCTCTAGTTGGAACTGGCGGGTTTGTCGCCCCATCAACTCCAACGCCAAGGGCTGCAAAACCGAGAACTTCTCCCGAATGGTAAGCGGGCTTCGTATTCCCTTTGCTTCCTGGCGTTTACCTAACATCACCTCACAAATGCTCTGATAAAGTTCCACCCGTTTCAGGGGAATGCTTTGGTTTTGTTGGTGTACCCTGGCAATTAGCGTTAACAGCAGGGGGTTCGATGCCAAAACCTGTAACGCCTGGTGTTGATTAATTTGCTTGAGTAAATCCTGAGCATTGCGAGAAGCGGCTTCTTTTGTGGCTAAGTCATCCTCACCCATTCGCCGAGTCCGTTCTACCTCTTGATACCAGTTGTTCACAAACTGTTCAATTTGTTCTGAACTTAGGGGTTCGACTTCCAACACCTGTACCGCTTGTTTCAGTTGCGCCTCCTCGTAGCCCAGTTTTTCCGCTTCCTGTTCCGCCTCCGCCATGAAACTTTTACTGTAAGATCCCCACAGCAATGTCGCCCCGGTTAAGAACGCAGAGGCGATCGCCGCCCCAAATTTTTGACTGCTAGCGAGAAAAAAGGTTAATCCACTGGTGCCAACGAGGGGAGACCACTGGACGAGAGTTTGTTGCCATTTCGGAATCGATTTCGGCTTTGCCATTGTTCCAGACTCAACACCGATTTTATATACAAATTAGTTTAGCAGGTCTTATTTACCAAATTACGACTGGCGTAGAACTGTTAACTGTCAATACGGAATGCGGGTTGCTACATAAGGATTAAACCTGATGTTGATGGTTGAATTTATGAAATTAAAAAACTGGATAAATTATTGCGATCTCAACCAAATTTTACTCTCGGCTGTGGCGACGCTGAAAAATATGAATGAGTCAATTCAAAAGACAATAGAATACTTGAAGTTTTATGAGGAAATCACAAAGACAAATGTCAGGCGATCGCAAAAATGCTATAGTGCATTAAACAGCAACAATCGGAGAAATTGTACCAATGACAATTATTCATCCGAATGAACTCGGTATTACTTCACTTCCAGACCATACCCAATTGCCGGAGTCTGATGGTACATTTGTGAAAAATTTCCAAGAACATCCCCAGAGTATTCTATTAACTGATTCTATCCGATCTACTCTCGATCAACTTCATCCTGACGGACGATACGCTATTGGTCAAGACTGTGGCATTTATTGGCGACTAACAGAACCGCCAGAACGGGGAGCCGAAGCACCCGACTGGTTTTATGTTCCCAATGTCAAGCCGTTAGTTAATGGAGAAGTGCGACGTTCTTATGTATTGTGGCAAGAATATGTCGCCCCTTTAATTGTATTAGAATTCGTTTCGGGAAACGGTTCAGAAGAACGGGATAAAACCCCACCCGCTTCTTTAGTGAATGGGGATGGAAAAGCGGGTAAATTTTGGGTCTATGAACAAGCCATCCGAGTTCCTTTTTATGGCATTTACGAAGTTAAAAAAGCCTCGATAGAAATGTATCATTTAGTAGAAAACCATTATGAACAGTTAGAACCCAACGAACGCAATCATTATCCTATCCCTCAAATGGGTGTAGAATTAGGAATATGGCAAGGACGTTATGCTAACATGGAATTGCCCTGGTTGCGCTGGTGGGATAGTGAAGGGAATTTGTTATTAACCGGAGAAGAACGAGCCTCAGTTGAACGACAACGCGCTGAAACCGAACGACAACGCGCTGAAACCGAACGACAACGGGCAGACCGACTAGCTGAAAAATTGCGAGAAATGGGAATTAATCCCGATGAATTATAGCCGCAGAGAATCTTAAATGAGTAAAGGTTTGGGGGATAATTTAACCGATGGGAAACTTATTGCTAAAAACTCTAACAATTCTGCCCATTTTGGGCATATTTTCATCCGTAGCAACGGCGCAAATTATCCCAGACCAAACCTTACCCAATAATACTATTGTTACCCCAGAAGCTAATATTTTTAGAGTTGAGGGCGGAACTCAAGCCGGCGGAAATTTATTTCATAGTTTCCAAGACTTTTCTATCCAAACTGGAACTGCCATTTTTTTCAACAATGCCGTTAATATTCAAAATATTATCAGTCGAGTCACAGGCGGCAACTTCTCTTTAATAGACGGTTTAATTCAAGCTAACGGAACCGCTAATTTATTTTTACTCAATCCTAACGGGATAATCTTCGGCCCGAACGCACAACTGAATATCGGCGGTTCATTTATTAGCAGTACCGCCAATAATTTAATCTTTAATGATGGGACTGTATTTAGTGCAGTTGATTCCCAAAACCCCCCTTTACTGAGCGTAAATGTTCCGCTTGGTTTACAATTGGGAAGCAATCCCGGTCTGATTACAAACCGTTCCCAAGCGATTGGAATAGGTTTAGATTTCAATCCCGCCCCCACAGGTTTACAAGTTCAACCCGGACAAAACATTACTTTAGTTGCTGGAAATTTACACTTAGATGGCGGAAATCTAACCGCTTTTGGAGGTCAAATTGAACTGGGAACAGTTCGTAATGGCGTTTGGCAATTAGGAAGCGGTACCTCGCCCACAGCCGCCAATTTAGGACGCATTTTACTATCTAATAATAGCCAAGTCACAACAAGCGGTTTAAGTGGCGGCGCAATCAACCTACAAACTGGAAATATTACGATTACTGGAGGTTCAGGACTCGCCGCCAATACCTTGGGAAATTTTGACGGGAACGGAATTAATATTCAAGCCTCCGAAGTGAATCTTCAAAATAAAGCCTTCTTGTCCGCTTCCACATTTTTAGGCACAGGTGCAGCAGGCGGAATTACCATTAATGCAGACAAAGTAACAATAACCGGAACCGTTCCCTTTCAACTGGTTTCTCAACTGTTAGCCTTGGGCGACCCGGAACAAGCCGACTCTGTACAATTTGACCCCTTAAAACCCCCAGATGGGTTGTATAGCCTCAGTGGTGGCGCAGGTGATGCCGGAAATATTACGATTAATGCGAATCAGTTAATTGTCCGAAATGGTGCCGGAATTTTGACCACCGCTTTAGGGACAGGTGATGGCGGAAATATTACCCTCAACGTTCAGTCAGCCGAACTCAGTAACGGTTCTCTACTCGTTACAGGAACCACTAACGCAGGGAACGCAGGTCATTTAGAGATAAACGCCAACCAACTGCGAGTGATTACAGGAACTTCACTCAGTACCACGCCCAATAGTTCCACAGAAAAAGGTCAAGGCGGAAACGCCACGATTAACGCAGATTTTATCGAACTCAGTGGCACACCCGCAGGCGCTCAAGTACCCGCCGGAATTTTTACCGCAACACTGGGGTTAGGTGATGCAGGAGATTTAACGATTAATGCTCAGAAATTAATCGTCGCAGACGGCGCCCAAGTTTCGAGTTCAGCATCCGGCGCCGGAGAAGGGGGAAATCTGAGCGTCAATGCGACAGATATTGAATTAACTGGCATTTCTGCCGATGGTCGGTTTATCACAGGTTTATTAACCTCTTCGTCGCTGTTAACCGTACAAGGCTCCCAAGGAACGGCATCTGCTGGCGATTTAACCGTTAATACCCGTCGGTTAGTGGTGCGAGACGGTAGTCAAATTTCTGCGGCCACAGGAGGCGAAGGAGCCGCCGGAAATTTAACGATAAACGCTTCTGAGTCTATTGATGTGATTGGGATAACCACCAATGCTGACCCCAGTGTAGAAGCGGTTTCCTTTGGAGTCGTTGGCGATGGGATTATTCCCAGTGCGATTGAATCAAATACCAGTGGAGAAGGAACTGCGGGGAATTTAAACATCAACACCCATCGTTTAACCATACGGGATGGGGCGGAAGTCGGTGTGCGGGGAACTCGTCAAGGTTCGGCGGGAAACTTAAATATTACCGCTCAGGCGATTATTTTAGAGAATCAAGGGGCGATTAGTGGGGCGACGGTTTCAGGAAGCCAGGGAAACGTTACCTTGCAAACTCAGACGTTAGAATTGCGGGGAGAAAGTCGAATTACAACCAATTCCGGAACGGCTGACGGCGGAAACATTACGATTGAGACTCAGACGTTGGTGGCTATCGATAATAGCGATATTACGGCGAATGCTCAACAAGGACGAGGAGGCGGGGTGAGGATTAATGCTCAAGGAGTATTTGGGACTGAGTTTCGTCAAATCCCAACGCCGAAAAGTGATATTACCGCAACCAGTGAGTTAGGGGCAGAATTTAGCGGCATCGTTGAGATTAATCGCCCGGAAACTGATGGGAATTCAGCCTTAGCAGAGTTACCGACAACGATTATTGATCCTAGCACGTTGGTTGTCGCAGGTTGTGCCAGTTTTGCCGAAAGTGAGTTTATTATTACAGGGCGAGGCGGTTTACCTCCGAGTCCCAGTGATTCTCTCAGTAGTGATGGAGTAATTGTCAATTGGATTGATGCAGTCATTCGTCCCGATTTGAACCCCAAATCCTCTAGGGAAAATCGCCAACAACCCCCCGAAAATCCAACTCCTCAGCCTACTCCTCTTATTGAAGCACAAGGTTGGATTGTTCGTCCTAATGGCAGTGTTGAACTGGTGGCGGTTCCTCCTGATGTTACACCCCATCGTTCGGGGTTGCAACCTGTTCGATGTCAGGGTTTCTTGAAATCCCCTGTATCAAACCCGGAAGAGGGATAGAATTTGCAGCAATTGTTGTCTATGATAAAGCAGTTTGATTAATCTAGATGTTAACCTCATATTGCAGTGATGCGTCAGTCCTTACTGTTTTTTCTGTTGTTTTGCTTGATTGTGATTGTGTTGGGTTCAATCTTGAATATTACTGCTGAGGCAAAAATCATCACGATTCTCCAAACGAGTGATCTTCACGGCTATCTCATGCCTTGGGATTATTATACAAATAAACCTGCGGAGTTGGGATTAGCTAAAGTTGCCACTTTGATTGAACAGGAACGAGCCAAAAATCCCAATTTAGTTTTAATTGATGATGGGGATACGATTCAAGGATCACCCCTGGCTTATTATTATAATAAAATTGAGACTCAATCTCCTCATCCCATCGCAACAGCATTTAACACTCTCGGTTTTGATGCGGTTAGTCTAGGAAATCACGATTTTGATTTCGGAATGGAGACGTTATCCCGTTGGATTGAGCAATTAGAAGCGCCTGTTGTCTGTGCGAATCTTCGTCGGATTGATGGGATTTCTGTTTTTAAACCTTATCTTATCAAAGAAGTTGGAGGGGTGAAAATCGGAATTTTGGGGTTGACAACTCCTTCGGTTAAAAACTGGCTCCCTCCCGAAAATTTTGGCGGATTTTCGTTTATTGATCCGATTAAAACGGCGCAGGAGTATGTCCCGCAAATGCGACAACAAGGCGCAGATATTGTGATTGTTGCTCAACATACAGGTTGGACGAAAACCCCTAAAGATTATCGTTTAAATCCTGCGTCTTGGTTAACCTCGGTTGACACTTGGAAAAATACAGGCGCAACGGTTAATGAAAATGTCACCATAGAATTAGCTCAAAAAGTAGAAGGAATTGATATTATTCTAGCAGGTCATTCTCATTTGAATGTGCCGAAAGCCGTTATCAATAATGTATTAATTGCTGAACCTTCTTATTGGGGAAAGGCTCTCAGTAAATATACGATTAAACTGTCGCGTCAGGGTAAAAAATGGCAGATCATTGATCACGATGCTACAAATTTATCCGTTGAAAAGATTCAGCCTTTACCTCGTTTTGTTCGGCTTTTACAGCCTGAACATCAGAAAGTTGTAAGTTATCTCAATCAACCCATTGGAAAATCAGCTTCTGAGTTTGTTGGGGGGATGGCTGCTCGTTTTAAGGGGAGTGCTTTAGCTCATCTTATTAATACGGTGCAGATGGAAGCGGCTCGTTCTATGGGGTATCCGGTTGATATGTCTTTGACTTCTATTTTTACCAATCAGGGTAAAATTCCATCTGGAGAAATCACCCGACGGGATGCTTACAGTATTTATGTTTATGATAATCGTTTATTTATTCTAGAAATTAATGGAAATATTTTACGCCGAGCCTTAGAAAAAAATGCCGCTTATTTTAAGCAGATTAACGGCGATTTACCCGATGCTCCTCAAGCCATTATTTCTGAAAATATGCAAGATTACCACTGGGATATTTATCAGGGAATAGACTATACTATTGATATTACTAAACCTGTCGGTCAACGAGTCACGAGACTTCTGCTTCAGGGAAAAGAGATTCAACCCGAAAAAGTTCTGCGTGTGGCTATTAATAGCTACCGGGCGCTAGGTGGTGGAGAATTTTCAATGTTTACAGAAGGGAAAGTTCTGGATAAATCTAAACAAGAGGTTCGAGAGTTAATTGCTGAATACTTAAGCAAGAAAAAGACGATTCATCCTCAAGACTATGAAGATGATAATCTTAAGATAGAGCCGGATATATACAATTACTACTTGAGATAGATGAATCAAGAAAGTCTAAACAACTATCTTGGTTTGTTAGTTACCGAACTAAATCAATCATTTTTACAGAGGTTATACATCAGACGAATCCAGATTTAAAAGTTTACATATTGCCAAAATAATAAAATGTCTATACAATAGAAGTTAGGGGAAGAAGAGCCAGCTATTGGACTCTCGTCTCCCCCACTTTAAAAAGCTTAATCTTTAGGCTTTTTAAAAGTTTAGCTTGAATAGAAGATCAGCTTCAGGAGGAGTTTCGATGGAACTGAATGATTTTTTGTATCCGGGTTACAAATACAGAGGGAAAGCCACAATAGAAAATATCGCCTTTGATGCTAAACTGCAACAATTCGCTCAAAGGATTAATATTATTGCGGGCTTACATACAGGCGGTAAATTATCTTCTCAAGAATCTTACGATCGCATCAAATCTTCTTGGAAAGAGGTTGAAGTGGCTCGCCAAGAATTGGGAATTAATAAAAGTCGCTGAGATTTTCAACCCATCAAGCAGTCAGATTAAGCCACTCGAGAGCGGACAACCGCTCTTGTTGAGTGTTTAAGGGTGTTGTTGAGCGGAGCGTATCCTTGGCGTTGAGGGATGGCTTAGAGAAAGCCAAATTGACATACTCCCCATTTCTAAAGAAAGGGGATTCTCCAAGCCTCACGGCTTTGGATTACTGATTCATTGACAACCCTTACAGCAAGCTGGTTTCCTAACCTACTCCAGAGGGGTGAGTCTCCCCAGTCGTTCATCCCATTTCAGAGATAGTTTCGGTATGCCCTACCGTACTTGAGAAAAAATGCTTTATTCTCTGTACTTGGTGCTTTAAGGTTTTATCTTGCCAAAGCATTTCTTGCAAGAACCCCATACCTTAAGTTTTCAAGGTTCATTGCATCCATTAGATGCTGGGTTTTTAGACTGGTTGAATACCCTGCCAGTAGAGTTATTATAGCATTTTTCCTGGCCTTATATCCCCATACCTAAAAGGTAGGGGCGTGTGCGGCAATTTTTGGTAAAGAAACAGTTGACGGAGAACCCACTCACAGAGTAGGCTGATAGGTATTCCAGTTCAATCCGAAAACCGAACGCCAGGTTAAGTTTCAGGGTAGGCATTGTCACAGCTTAGGAAAAGATTCCACATTAACAATGATCACCGGATGCACCCAGAAAATGCGGTTGATTTTGTAAAGGGTGTTTATTTTAATGTAAAAATTTTGTAAAGATAGGCCATTACAGTAGTTTCCCGGAGAAAGGGTAGACTAGACTGGGGAAGGCAAACCTCAAAACCTCCGTGTTTTCAACGAGGATTGCGACACTGAGGAAGCGATCACTCGTCCCAAGTACACTAACTGGTTGAAGAAAGTAGACCCCATGCAAATCAAACCATCAACGCAATCTAGATGTCAATTTCAGTCATCGTTTTCAGGCTTTAGAGATGACAATTGTGTTTAACGTCGTGACAACAAGCAATATTGAGTTCAGAATTGATATAAGCTCTGTAGATTTGATGCCCTCTCTAACCAACTTGTTATGTCCTCAGTAAAAAAGCAGGCTGTTAAAGGCACAATCTGGACATTGGTGGGCTATGGTGGCGCTCAGGGACTCCGTTTAGTTAGTAACCTGATTCTCACTCGCATACTGGTTCCAGAATTGTTTGGTCTGATGGCACTGGTGCATACATTCATCATGGGTGTAGCCTTGTTTTCAGACATTGGGATTCGTCCTAGTATTATCCGCAGTCCTCGTTGGAACGATCCCGTTTTTCTCAACACCGCCTGGACACTACAAATCCTCAGATCCTGTTGGATTTGGATCGGATGTTTGATTCTTGCTTGGCCGGTATCTCAGTTCTACAACGATTCCCGGTTGCTTTGGTTGCTTCCTGTTGCCGCTTTAACCATCCTCATTAATGGATTTGCTTCGACCTCCTTAGCCACTCTCAGCCGCAAACTCGAGATTGGTAAAATCACAATCGTGGAGTTCGGAACTCAAATTATTTCCCTAGCGGTGACAATTATTTGGGCTTCTATAACCCCCACAGTTTGGGCTTTGGTCGGAGGAAATATTGTTTCTAGTATCATCAAAACAGTCTGGAGTCATCGTTTAGAGCCAGAAAGTTCAAATTGGTTTGCTTGGGAGAAAGAGACACTCAAAGAAATTCTATCTTTCGGGAGATGGGTTTTTGTCTCAACGATGATGACCTTTTTAGCTTCCCAAGCTGACCGATTAATTTTAGGAAGGCTATTTACACTTCAGTTATTGGGGGTTTATACGGTTGCTTTTACTTTTGCCGATTTGCCGAGACAAATCGTTCACCGTATTAGCCAGCAGATCATGTTTCCGGTTATTTCCAAATATGCTGATTTAGATCGACCGAGTTTACGAGCTAAAATTTTACAAAAGCGTAAGCTTCTGTTAATGGGGTTAGCCGTTATGGTTACAGTTCTTGCAAGTTTCGGAGATATTATCATTGAAATTCTCTACGATGAACGATATCAAGAAGCGGGCTGGATGCTGCCGATTCTAGCCGTTGGACTGTGGCCTTTACTATTGTCTGCAACCATCGATCGCGCACTCTATGCGATTGGAAATCCTAAATCTGTAGCCTTCGGTCATTCTCTCAAATTTTTGTACATGATCACAGTCCTTCCGGCTGGATATAAGCTATTTGGGATGGTGGGTGCAATCACAGTCATTGCCTTTAATGACTTACCCAGCTATTGTGCTGTGAATTATGGGTTATGGCAAGAGAAATTGAGTTGTTTTCGACAAGATCTGCTAGCGACTCTACTGATGTTAGGGTTGCTGTTTGTCGTTTGTTTAGGTCGGTATTCTTTGGGTTTTGGGTTGCCTATTGATGGCGTGTTGTGACCCCCATGATCATTTTTGTCTGGTCGATTTTATTGGAGTTGGATCGTTCTTGAAGCCAAAACTAAAATATCAGCCCAAACTAAAATAAAGTCATCTAAAGTCCAATTATATTCAGTAGCGAATGACTCCTCAAGCTCAACTTGTACTCCTGATCTGGTTGCCGATAGTCCTGGCTTTGTTTAAGTTTCTGCCAGCTCGCAAAGCCGTCGTCTTTAGCTTTATCATTTCCTGGTTATTTTTACCTCAAAGAGTTGCATTTATCTTCCCCGGTATTCCTGACTATAACAGGACATCTGCAACTTGCTACAGTATCTTACTTGCTACTTTTATTTTCGATTCAAAACGCTTGAATTCCTTCAAATTTGGCTGGCTCGATATCCCCATGTTGGTTTGGTGCGTAGTTGCCTTCATTTCATCAATGACCAATGGTTTAGGACCCTACGATGGGATATCCCAACTTTTGGATCGAGTCATGCAGTATGGAATCCCCTATTTTCTCGGCCGCATCTATCTTAATGACCTATTAGGTCTTCGCCAACTGGCGATGGGAATTTTTGTGAGTGGGTTGATTTATGCCCCTCTATGTCTGATTGAGAGCGTGATCAGTCCTCAGTTGCACCGTTTGGTTTACGGTTATCATGGGATTCACGAATTTGGTCAATCCGTTCGTCTGGGAGGCTACCGACCCAATGTTTTCATGATACACGGTTTAAGTGTTGGGGTGTGGATGATGGCTGCTTTGCTCGTCGCGATTTGGCTGTGGCAATCAAAAATCCTCAAAAGCTTTTGGAATGTTCCCATGAACTTGGTCGTCGCTGGACTGTTTGTGACTCATCTTTTGGTCCGCTCGACCGGAGCCTATCTCTATACCTTCTATGGCATTATTATTCTACTGACTGCGAAGTTTTTGAGAATTTCACTTCCTTTAATGATATTAATATCGGCTTTATCATTTTACCTTTATCTAGGAGCAACGGGCAACTTTACTGGAGAGAAAGCGGATCAAATTATTTCTGTAGCGACAGATATTGCAGGTGAAGAACGCGCTCAGTCTCTAGAATTTAGATTTGACAATGAAGAATTACTGGTGGAAAAAGGTCTAGAACGAATAGTTTTTGGATGGGGTGGCTGGGGAAGAAATCGTGTCTTTGAATATGGCCGACTCGGAGATCTAGAAGATATTTCAGTAACAGATAGTTTATGGATTATTGCCTATGGCGTTAATGGAGTCGTCGGTTTGAGTGGTGTTTTTGGCTCTATATTTCTACCCGCTTTGGCTTTTGTATTCCGTTACCCGGCTAGCACTTGGTTAACGCCGAAGGTGGGTCCTGCTGCTGTGATTGTCGTTATTACTGTTTTATATGCACTCGATTGCTGCTTAAATAATCAGTTTAATCCGGTTTTTACTTTAGCCAGTGGAGGTATAGCCGGGTTGTGTTTGAAAGAACCCGAACCAACCCGACCCTTAAAATCCGTGAAACGCACCCCAAAACTTCCTGCGGTTCGCTCTGGGAGTTTAAACTTAAGATAATGGTTCAAGTCATTGAGTCAAAAAGATATCAACATCAAAAAGCTTTCTTATTTTTAGTATGAAAACCTCACCGTTCAAACTCAAAAATTCTTTAATATTTTTTAGTGTTGGAATTGTTTTGTTTTCGACTTTACTGCCCAAACTTTATGATCAGGCAAACGCCTGGTTATTTTCCCCTGTTCCTCAAATGACTTTGAGTCAAAACTCAAACTCAAATCCCTCAAATGATCGTTCTTCTCTCGGAATCAATTTAAGTGGAATTGCAGCATGGTCATCACAACTGCCGTTTTTAGATTACTTTAAATCTTCTCAAGCCTGGATTACTCAGTGTACTAAAACTGATCCCGGTTGTCAAGGAGAATGGGATACTAAAGAAGAAGATATTTTAGACTTGGATGAAAACGGCTGGGTCAAGTCCTTACCCGCTCCAGAAGACTCTCCTAAATATACTCGTGTCAGTTCATTATTATTGCGAGGAATACCCAAACATTTTGCTAAGGGTCAATATATTGTTTTCTATGAAGGAGAGGGAACAATAGAATATAGTTTGTCAGCGAAAAAAGATCAACAAGCTTCAGCACCCGGTCGAGATGTCATCGATGTAGACTCCTCTCAATCGGGTGGAGTTTTAATCACAATTACCGCAACCGATCCCAACAAAACGGGGAAGTATATCCGAAATATTAGAGTGATTTATGCTGAAGATGAAAGTTTATATCGCAGTGGAGAACTTTTTAATTCAGCCTTTATAGAAAAAATTAATAAATTTCGATCCTTGCGTTTTATGGATTGGATGGGAACGAATCATTCCCAACAACAAGACTGGCAAGATCGACCCACACCTGAGATTGCTTCTTACAATATGAAAGGTGTTGCTCTGGAAACTATGGTCAGTTTATCGAATAAAATTAAAGCTGATCCTTGGTTTAATATGCCTCATCGGGCGACCGACGAATATATGAGGAACTTTGCTCAATCTGTTAAGCAGAGTCTCGACCCCAATCTCAATGTTTATGTCGAGTTTTCTAATGAGGTTTGGAACTGGCAATTTAAACAAACCCATTATGCTTTAGAAGAAGGTCAAAAGCGTTGGGGAAAAGACAAGAAAGATGCTTTTCGACAATGGTATGGAATGCGAACCGCTCAGATGTGTGATATTTGGAAAGATGTTTTTGCGGATCAAAAAGATCGGGTGACTTGTGTGATCGCGACTCAAGTCGGCTGGAAAGGATCAGAAAAGGGGATTTTAGAATGTCCTTATTGGGTTGCTGAAGGGAATAAAGCTTGTTATCAACATGGGATCGGAGCTTATGCGATCGCGGGATACTTTGGCGCTTCTTTGGGTCATCCTGATAATGTTAACAAAGTTGAGTCTTGGCTGAAAGATAATGACGGAGGCTTTCAAAAAGCAATTCAACAGTTGAAAACCGGAAATTTATTGGAGGCTGGAAGAGAGGATAGTTTACCTCAAGTCAAAGAACTGTTTTCCTATCATGCTCAGGTGGCTCAAGAAAAAGGGCTGAAGTTAATGGCTTATGAAGGTGGACAGCATATTGTTGGCCGCAAAGATGCAGTCAATAATGAACAGTTGACGAACTTTTTTATCGAACTCAATCGCCATCCCCAGATGTATGAACTCTACACCCAGTTGTTCAAAGACTGGAAAGAAGTCGGGGGAACAATGTTTATGCACTTTGTTGACGTGGCAAAACCTACGAAATGGGGAAGTTGGGGGGCATTAGAATATGTAGACCAATCCGAGTCCCCAAAATATAATGCTTTAATGGACTTTATGGCTCAAAACTCTTGTTGGTGGGAGGGATGCTAAGTTGGGGAAAATTTAATAAAATTAAAGAAACAATGATAAACTGAACTTAGGGTGTTTAGGATTGAATAAATCGTGTTTAATTACACTATTTTTTGAGTGGTTGGTCTCCTTAAAACTTCCCATTCCAGAGGCAATAGATTAATGCAGGACAATTCTCATTGGATTTCTGAACCGACCTTTCTTGTGGGCGCTGAACGCTCAGGTACAACTGTTTTAAGATTGATGTTAGGGCATCATCCCAAAATAGCTTGGTGTAGTGAGTTTGAATATGCCACAGATTTAATCTCTGATCAGGGGCAATTCCCAGATTTAAATCGGTATTATGAGTGGTTAGAGACTCATCGAATCTTTCGAGCCACAGGTTTTGAAATTGACCGTAGCCTGAGTTATCCTGAACTGATTAATAGTTTTCTCGTTCAGAAGCAGGATATAGAGGCTAAAAAAATAGTAGGTGCTACAGTTCACCGTCACTTTGATCGAGTGTTGAAGATGTGGCCTGATGCTCGTTTCATTCACATTATTCGAGATCCGAGAGATGTCGCTCGTTCCTGTCTGGGTATGGGTTGGGCTGGTAATGTTTGGTTTGGCGTAGAACGTTGGCGTGAAGCTGAACAGTTATGGAATCACATCAAACAAATGGTTCCTGAAAGTAGACGATGTGAATTAACCTATGAAGAATTAATTGCAGAGCCTATTTTAACTTTGACAAGGGTTTGTGAATTTCTCGGGGTTCCTTATGATCAGGAAATGTTCGATTATACTAAGAATAGTAAATACGAGTTTCCCGACCCGAAATACATTGCCCAATGGAAACGCAAAATGTCTGAACGGGATGTGCAGTTAGTTGAGAAAAAAATCGGCAATTTATTAGTCGAACGGGGCTATGAACCGAGTGGATTTCCGACCATTGAAGTCAGTCCAATCCAGGAGAAAAGACTGAAAATACAAAATTGGTGGGGAAGACTACAAGGCCGAGTGGAACGCTTGGGATGGCCTCTGGTTATCGAATACTTCGTCGCCCGAAAGTTTGGCGACAAGCAGTGGCAAAAGAAAGTTCAACTCCAAGTCAATGAGGTTTATCAAAGCCGACTCAAGTAGGGAATACCATTCTCGAGAGCCCAACGGTTCTGTGATTTTCCTTATACATTTGACTGAAATGGTGAGGAATGAGTCTAGAGAACCCTAGCCCGACCTAAAAGTTCAGACCCTTTTATGAAACGCTGAAGAACCGTAAATGTTGTAATTCATAAAGCTAATGCACCTGGCAATTATTATTCTCAATTACCGTACACCGAAGCTGGTCATTGATTGTTTAGCTTCTCTAGAATCGGAAGTTAAAATTGATCGAGACACCGTAATTGTCGTTGATAATGCTTCTGGTGATCAGTCCGTAGAAATCATTGAAGCTGCGATCGCCGAAAACAACTGGAGTGACTGGGCGGCAGTGTTGCCCTCTCCGAACAATGGAGGTTTTTCAGCAGGAAACAACTTGGGAATGAAGTCCGTAAAAGCTGATGCTTATCTGCTTCTAAATAGTGATACAATTGTCAGGAAGGGTGCAATTGATTCACTGTTAAAGGCAATGCAAGCTGATCCAGAAGCAGGGTTAATTAGTCCTCGTCTGGAATGGCCTGATGCCAAACCTCAAATCAGTTGTTTTCGTTATCATTCTCCTTGGAGTGAACTCATTGCATCGGCTGGAACTGCACCCGTCACCAAATTTTTGCAAAAATATGATGTCCCGATTCCTGTCTCTAACGTTCCCTTTGAACCTCAGTGGACAAGTTTTGCTTGTGTATTAATTCGACAGGAAGTCATAGAGCAAGTGGGTTTAATGGATGAAGGATATTTCATGTATTACGATGACGTAGACTATTGTCGTCGAGCCAGAAATGCAGGCTGGAAAATTCTTCACTGGCCCGAAGCTAGAGTTGTTCATCTGCGAGGCGGAAGTGGTTCTGTCAAAACCGATCTAGCCGCTCGCAAACGACCGAGACCTTACTTGTATGCGTCACGATCGCGATATTTTGCTAAGTTCTACGGAGTTCTGGGTTTGGGTCTGGCTAACTTTTGCTGGTTAGTCGGTCGGAGTATTTCCCTGGTTCGCGAATTAGTGAAACAGAAACTCCCTCATACCTGCGAGTACCAAGCTCAAGATATTTGGATGAATTGGCAAAATCCAATGAAACCCCCACTCCTACCAGAAAAACAACAATGAGTAAATATCCAGACTTGATCATTATTGGTGCGATGAAATGTGCGACTAGCACCTTGCATAAGCAACTGGCTTTGCAACCGGGTATCTTTATGAGTGAGCCAAAAGAACCCTATTTTTTCAGTAATGATGAAGTATATGCCAAGGGAATCGAATGGTATCTTTCTCTGTTTAAAAATGCCTCGGAAAATGACCTTTGCGGCGAGTCCAGTACCCACTATACCAAGTTACCGACCTATCCTCAAACCATTAAACGTCTATACCAGCATTGTCCGAATGCCAAGTTTATTTATGTGATGCGTCATCCGATTGATCGGTTGATTTCGCACTACATCCATGAATGGACAATGCGAGTGATTTCGGTGGATATTAACTCAGCCGTTGATCAACATCAAGAACTGATTGATTATAGCCGCTATACAATGCAACTAGAGCCATACTTTGACACCTTTGGCTCAGATCGCGTCCTTCCCATTTTCTTTGAAAGGATGTTGAAATATCCTCAAGAAGAACTCGTTCGAGTCTGTGAGTTTATCGGTTATTCTGGTCAACCGCAATGGGATTTTGAACTCGATGCAAAGAATGTTTCAACGCAACGATTACGTGAAAGTGCTTTGCGTGACTTTTTAACAGAAACACCCGGCTTACGAGAACTGCGACGGTGGTTTGTTCCTAAAGGCGTTCGGGATTGGGCGAAAGAGTTCTGGACGATGAAGCAAAAACCCAAGTTAGCACCCGAACAAATCGAGAAACTGGAGGCTATCTTTGATCAAGACTTAGCAATCCTCGGATCTTGGTTAGGATTAGAATTGAATTGCAAAAACTTTAAAACAGTTGTCCGAGAAACCGAAAGAAATTGGGAATCAGTCCCCAATAAATCCCTGTCAAAATCCGTTTAACTACCGAGATATTTTTCAGGTTTCAAACGGCTCCGTCATCATTCAAAAACGAGGAAAATAAAATGATTAAAGATTTGATCAAAAATGTAGCTTATCCAATGCTTAAATCTCGCCCAGATTTTTTGGTCATTGGAGCGCAAAAAGCCGGAACGACCTCACTGTATAACTATTTGATCCAGCATCCTAAAGTGGTTGGAAATGAATCTTGGAAAGAGATTCGCTATTTTGACTTACATGAAAATTACAATAAAGGGTTAGGTTGGTATCTGGGTAATTTTCCCTCGAAACGAGAAAAGGGAGACAGACTAACCTTTGATGCTTCACCAAGCTACCTCTATTTTGATTACATTCCCGGATTAATTAAGAAGGACTTAGGCAATATGAAAATGATTGCCATCCTCAGAAATCCTGTAGATCGAGCCTATTCTGCATGGCAAATGTATCATAGCTTTGCGGATAATCCTCACGATCATCTCCGCAACATTGCCGATGAAAGAACGTTTAAACAAGCAATAGACGACGAGTTAAATAGTCTCTCAGCGAAATATCCCTTCGATTATATTAATCGAGGAAAGTATGCTTACCAACTCAAGAACTACTACAAGCAGTTTGACAAAGAGAACTTGCTGGTCTTAAACTTCAATCAGTTTAAAGAAGACGTAGAAACTTTACTGAATAGTACCTGCGACTTTCTGAGTATAGAACGTTTCTCGCCTGAAAAACTGCAAGAATTCAAGCAGACAAAATACAACGCTGGCAAGTATAAAGTCGAGAAAAGTGAGTCTGATCTTCAGGTAATTCAGCAGTTGAAAGAGTATTTTGTTCCGTACAATGAGGAACTTTATACTTTGTTAGGACAGCGCTACACCTGGTCATAAAATCCAGTGGCATAAGGCTTAATTTCAAAGCTTGTTATACAGTTGAGAAGATATTATCATGGTCAAACAACTTGTTAAGGAGGTGATCTATTCTACTTACCCGATCTGGAAGTCAAAACCTGATTTTCTGATTATCGGGGCTCAAAGATCGGGAGTAACTTCACTGTATCGTTACCTGGCTCAACATCCTCAAGCTTTGATTACATGGACATGGAGAGAAACCTACTATTTCGATGTCCATGAAAACTATAACAAAGGTATTGGTTGGTATCTCAAACATTTTCCTTCTAAACTTCGCAAGGGAAATAAATTAACCTTTGAAGCCGCACCAAGCTATCTCTATCATCAATATATTCCTCAACGAATTCAACAGGATTTAGGAAATATTAAGATGATTGCCATCCTCAGAAATCCAGCAGATCGAGCTTATTCAGCATGGCAAATGTTTCAGAACTATTCTAACAATCCTGATCCGTATTTAAGAGGAATTGCTGATGATAGAACCTTTGCTGAGGCGATCGCACAGGAGTTAGAGCTGTTAAAATCAGATTCGACTCCGCCTAAATATCCTTATGACTATATTGATAAAGGGAAGTATGCCAATCATCTAAAAAACTATTATCAATATTGTGATCCCCAGAATATTTGGGTTGTCAACTTTGAACAATTTCGTGATCATTTAACTGTGGTTTTAGATAAAGTTTGTGATTTTTTAGAGATTGAACCCTTTTCTTCAGAGCAAATTAAACAGTTCCAAAATCAAAAATATGCAACGGCTAACTATGTTAAAAATATAGGTGATGAGGATGTACTAGAAAAACTAAAAACTTATTTTATTCCCGAAAACAAAAAACTGTATGAGCTTTTAAATGTTCGTTTTGATTGGTAATCATCACCAATCATTTGGTTGGTATATTGTTCAAGATCAAAGTTACTCAAATCTGAATTTTATCGGAGAGGAAATTTATGATGCGTCAAGTTAACATTGGTTACTATTCTGCGAAAAACTATTTAGATAAAAATACATTTTCGGGAACACTTTATCATATGCACAGAGCCTTGAGTCATCAGAATATAAATCTGATTAACTTAGGGAATCCCAGTAAACCTTCGATGTGGAAAAAGCCTTTAAAACTGGTTAAGAAAGCGAGTTCTTTGTTGAACAAAAAAGATCCCGATCCGAATTTACTCTATGAGCAATTTTATCAGTCTGTTCAAAAAACTCTCAGCAAAACGCCCTGTGATTTAATTTTTGCTCCTGTTTCTTCCAAAGAATTAGGCTTTTTAGAGACAGATTTACCGATCATCTATCTATCAGATGCTACCCCTAAACTGATTAAACAAACGTATAAAATCTACTCGAGTGAAGAAGAATTCTTACAAGCTTCTCAACAAGAAGTCGTCGCTTTTAAAAAAGCCACTAAAGTTATTTACTCTTCAGAATGGGCTGCTCATTCTGCGATCAATGATTATGAAGTCGATCCGAACAAAATTGAAATTGTACCTTTCGGAGCCAATGTAGACACAATTCCCGAGGCGAGTGAAATTCTGAAAAAATGTCAAGTCTCAAAATGTCATCTATTATTTATCGGTAAAGACTGGGAAAGAAAGGGAGGAAACATTGCTTATCAAACTCTCCTTTCTCTACTGGATCTGGGAGTAGATGCAGAACTTCTGATGATCGGCTGTGTTCCGCCCTCAGAATTTCAACATGAAAAACTTAAAGTCATTCCTTTTTTAAATAAAAATATTCCCGAAGAACAAGAACAGTTCAGTCAATTATTGCTGAATTCTCACTTTCTCGTTTTTCCAACTCGTGCAGATTGTTCACCGATTGTAATTTGTGAAGCCAATGCTTATGGTATTCCCGTAATAACAACAGATGCAGGTGGAATTCCAACAATTCTTAAAGAAGGTAAAAACGGTTATATGCTACCTTTATCAGCAGGAGGTGACGAATATGCTAAATTAATCGCTACTCACTTTTCAAATAAACAGACATATGAACAGCTTGTGCGATCTTCTCGAGAAGAATATGATGATCGCCTAAACTGGAATAAATGGGCTGAATCTACATACAAAATTATGATTAATATGCTTCAGTAAACTCGGTGACAACCCCTCTGAAACCCGAAGAAGTAAAGCGTTAAGGCTTCTGAACCTCGAAAAAAATAGAAACTCCTTGACAACTTTATAAAAATAACCATAGGGAGCAATTGCTCCCTATCTCATTCTCTGTTGTCAACTTTGGGATTAAGTGGCTTTAAACTGCTTTATAAAACTGATATAACGCGGTACAAACCGTGTTAATGTTTACTTCCTGTCTTGCAAAGTTCCTTCTCGAGCGGTTTCCGCCGAGATCGGACTTTGCGCTGCATCACCCCGGACTGTCAGCTTCCCCCGGTCAGACAGGCATTTCACCAAGAAGCCCTCGGCATAATGTAATAAATTCAGACTCGCATTATAGTCACGATCTTTGACTTCACCGCAAGCCTGACAGTTGAAAACTCGTTCTTTCAGAGCTATTTCTTGAACGTGACCGCAATTTGAACAGGTCTTAGTTGACGGATAGAATCTATCAGCAAACACTACTCTTGAACCGTACCACTCGGACTTATACTCGACTTGGCGGCGAATTTCATAGAGAGCAGAATCAGCAATAGCACCCGCGCGCCTTATGATTTTTTAACATCCCAGAAACATTCAAATCCTCTAACCCGATGACTGCGTGGTTTTTGCATAGCCATGAGGTTAGTTTGTGAATTGTATCTTTCCGAATGTTGACAATTCTTTGATAAGCTTTTACTAATTTCAGCTTGGCTTTATTCCTGTTGTTAGAACCCTTCTGTTTTCTAGAAAGCTCACGCTGAAGTTTTGCCAGATTTTTTTGAGCTTTTTTGTGGGCTGCTGGATTGGCAAAAACAGTACCATCTGAACAGGTCGCCAATGCCTTAACTCCAACATCAACACCCAGATAAACTCTTGATTTTACAGTCTGTTCTGGCTCAAATTCGTAGGCTACAGACAGATACCAAGAATCAGCGACTCGACTAATTGTGACTCGTTTAGTCTGAATTTCGGGAAGGGGTTCGTAGGTGTTAACCCATCCAATGAAAGGAAGTTTTAACCTCCTTCGGTGAAAACTTCATTACCTTACCGCAATTATCTAAAGTAAAGCTATCATTTCTGCCTTTTTTCTTGAACTTAGGATGTTGGGCAGTGCCTTGAAAAAAGCGACTAAAAGCTTCTCCCAAGTGCATGAAAGCAAATTGATAAACTCTAGAACTTAGGGTTGACTGCCAGGAATATTGAGGTTTGACGTGATTGGTGTAGAACTTTTTTAGCTTATTCGCAGAAGGTTTTAAACCCTGTTTGTAAGCTTCATTCCACATCGCTAATGCCCAATTCCAGACCCATCTAGAATATCCCGCGTGTTTAGCCATTAAGGTTTTTTGACGGTTATTAAGTTTGAGTTGGGTCTTGAAGGCTCGTTGCATAGATGTATTCTGTTATCTTACAGATAGTACCGTGTTG
>NZ_LATL02000201.1 GCF_000972705.2 Limnoraphis robusta CS-951
CCAACATACCAAGTTGCAGTCAAGAAATGTCTAGTCTGGTGATAGGTATTCGTATTGTACCAGAGACTCTGGCTCGCTTACATCCCCGCTCCACTTGCGGGACAGGGTTTTACGCTCCAGCAATAAAAACGGGAACCTCTAGATCTTAATTCCTAACACCTGTGTGTAGGCTCCCCTGGCTTGAGTCACTCCAATTGTCCGCTCTGATGCTTCCATCATGGGTCGGCGCAAACTCACAACAATAAACTGAGCTTGTTGTGCTTGTCTTTTAATCATTCTAGCTAATCGCTCCACATTTGCCCCGTCTAAAAACATATCGACTTCATCAAAAGCATAAAACGGAGAGGGTCGATAACGCTGCAAGGAGAATATAAAACTCAGGGCAGTTAGGGACTTTTCCCCCCCTGACATGGACGCCAACCGTTGGACGGGCTTTCCTTTGGGGTGGGCGATCAGGTTTAAACCGCTATTAAACGGATCTTCGGGATCATCTATTTGCAGATAACCGTCGCCATCGGACAAGTCGGCGAAGATGCTTTGAAAATTCTCATTCACGGCATCAAAGGCTTCTTGAAAGGCCCGTTGTCGCAGGGTGGTGAAGTTTTCAATCCTCAATAGGAGTTCTGTTCGTTCGCCTTCTAAGGTTGCTAATTTTTGGCTTAATTCTTCCAGGCGGGTTTGGGTGCGTTCATATTCTTCTAAGGCTAACATATTGACGGGTTCTAAAGCTTCCATCTGTTTTTGCAGGGCTTTTAATTCTCGCTGTAAAGAAGCTAGATCCAAATTTTCAGGAATTTCGGGTAACGGATCGCTAAGTTCGGCTTTTTGATTGGTTAATTGTTCTTGTTTGATCGCCAGTTGTTCCCGACGTCCTTGTTGGGTTTCTTGTAGTTTTTGAATTTGCCATTCTAACTGTTGTTTGGCGAGATATTGTTCTCTTAAACGAGTTTCAACTTGATCTCGCTGTTGTTTTTCTTCTCCTAAACGGGCTTCTACTTTGACGACTGATCCTTGCGTTTGACCAATTTGTTCTTGTAGGATTGTAATCTGTTGTTTGATTTCTCGAATTTGATGATTTTGTAGATGTTGTTGGTGTTGATAGTCTTCGATTTTTTGTTTTCCTTCTTCGATTTTTTCTTCGATGCGTTGCTGTTGGTTATCTAACTCGATTAACCGTTGTTGAACTTGCTGTAAGGCGGTTTCTTGGGCTTGTAAGTCGGTTTCTTGCGATCGCAATAGGGTTTGTAGCTGTTGCCATTCACTGTGGCTGTGGGCGGCTTCTAGCTGGGCTAAGGTTTCGCGATCGCGTTCTAATTGTTTCTCTTGAAACGGAATCTCTCTTTCTAAAATTTGTAGCCTTGCTTGGGCGGTATTCAGTTCTTTAATATTTTGATTCAGTTGAGTTTGTAAACTCTCTTGTTGGCTGGTTGAGTTTTTAATTTCTGACTCAATTTGACTCACTCTTTGTTGATTATCTCGCAAGGTTTGACGAGCTTCTATTAACGCTTGAGAACGTTCTTTGACTGTGATTGTTGCATCAGAAATCGCCCGCATACACCGTTCTAAAATTCGTTCAATTTCATCTAAGCGTTGACGCAAATTGGCGATCGCTTGACTTTCTGAAGTCGTTTCATCCAACGTTCCAAAATGCAGCGTAGAACGTGAACCTTGACTTCCCCCCGTCATCGCTCCACTGGGTTCTAACAATTCCCCATCCAATGTTACCATGCGATGCTGACCCAGATAACGACGGGCATTATTAAGATTATTAAACACCATTGTATTTCCGAAAACATAGGCGAAAATATTCTCATATTGGCGATCGCATTCAATCAAATTCACCGCCAAATCAATAAACCCTTCTAGCGATCGCATTGTCGATAAATTCCCCATCCCTGAAGTATTAGGGCGAATTTTATTCAACGGTAAAAAGGTAATTCTTCCCGCTTTTTGACGCTTTAAAAGTTCAATTCCCGCAGCAGCAACCCCATCATCTTCTACCACTAAATTTCCTAAGCGTCCCCCTGCGGCTATTTCTAATGCGAGTTGATAGTCAGGTTCAACTCTCCCCAACTGACAAACTAACCCACAAACCCCAGGAAGCCCTGACTGGGCGATCACTTTTGTTGCATAACTTCCGGTGGCTTCTTGTTGGGCTTGTTGTTGGGCTTCGAGTTTATCAAGTTGACGTTGGGCTTCTCTTTGTTCTCGTAAAAGTCGCGTTTGAGTGTCTTGTTGCAGTTGCAATTCTTGTTCTGCTTGTGCAACAATTTGAGCTAACGTTTCCGTTTGCTGATCAGCATTTTCTCGCTGTTCTTGAGCTTGTTTTACTTCCGTTTGAGCCGTTTCTAATTGCTGTTGTGTAGAAACTAACGACTGTTGCTGCTCATTAATTTGACGTTGTAGTTGATTAACTCGTTCTGTGAGTTTAGCCTGTTCGGTGCGTTGAGGATTGAGCGTTTTTTGCAGGGTTTCTATCTGATGATGCAAATCAGTTTGTTGCTGCATCCAGGCTTCAGCTTGTTGGGCGACTTGACTCGCCGCTTGACGGGTTTGATTTAGACTTTGTTGAAGGTGATCTCGTTCAGTTGTCCGAACTTGTAAATTGTGCGTTTCAACTTGTCGCTGAGAAGCAATGGTTTCTAGAGTTTGTTGATAATTTTGTCGTTCTTCTTGGGTTTGTTGAATCTGACTTTGGGTGTTTTTAACGGCTGCTTCAGTTTCCCGTTGGCGTTGTTGAAATTGTCGATATTCAGCTTCTTGTTTTGCTAAGATAGTTTGTAAATCAATTAATTCTTGTTCACCCATTGCTTTAACACGGGCGTTTAACTGTTCCAGTTCAGTTGTCGTCTGTTGAATTTGGCTGGTTTGTTGGTTAAGATTTTCATTTAGTTCAGTTAAAGAGCGATCGCCTGCTTCAATTTGTTCTCGCAGTCGAAAGGTTTGTTTTTGCAACGTTTGATAATTTAAAACCGCTTCCCATTGGGTTTTTTCTTGAAACTCATCTCGGAGTTTTTGATATTTTTCCGCTTTGACTCGATCTTTGTTGAGGCGATCGCGTTGGGCGATTAATTCTTGTTCTACAATACGACTGCGTTCTTCTCTTTCTTTAACCGTATCTAACTTCTCTTTAGCTAAGGAAATTTTACGATCAAATTGCGCCACTCCCGCCAACTCATCAATAATTTCTCGACGTTCACGGGGTTTCATGGTAATAATACTGGTAACATCCCCTTGCAGTACGACGTTATAACCTTCCGGGTAGACTCGGAGATGATTGAGTTGTTCGTGGAGTTCGGTTTGAGTACAGGCTTCTCCGTTGATATAGTAGGTAGAAGTGTAAGTTCCTTGTTTCGTCACCCGCAGTTTCCGCGTAACAGTCCATTCCGGCGTTAAAGCATGGGTTTTGGGGGGTTCATCGACTTGGGAACCGTTGGTTTCTTGAGGTTGATCGGTTTCTAAGTCTTCGAGTTCATCGTCTGCGTAGAACTTCCCATTACGCTGCATGGCTGACCATAAATGGCTATCTTCAGAAAGATCAAAAGTCACGGTAACGCGCGTTTCAACGGTGGTTTTGCGGCTTTGGGTGTTATTAACTAAATCCGGTAAACGTTCCGCCCGCATTCCTTTAGACGAAGACAGTCCTAACGCAAACAGTAACGCATCAAGGATATTTGACTTTCCCGAACCATTTGGCCCAGAAACCACTGTAAAACCGGGTAACAACGGTATCTCTGTCGTTCCCCCAAAAGATTTGAAATTCGTGAGTTCTACGCGCTTGATGTGAACCATGTACGCTTTGGAACTGTATCTGTGCCTAACTTTGTGTTTATCTTCAACAGGGTAGCACAGTCGCCGTCCAATTCGCGATCGCACAGAGCAGAAACACGAAGACACGAAGACACTAAGATTGACTTCTGTTATGAAAAAAATCCCCCAGCAAAAGCTGAGGGATTATTGATCAGGGTGCATCTACTGAGTTCTGTTTCTGTGGAGGTTGAGGGGAGTCCGGAAGGTTTAGAATATTCCTTGGGAAAAGGTGCCATCGGGAACGAAGATAATTTCACGGTTTGCCATTTCTGTTTGTAAGTCTGCGGGAATTGCTGTTCCTTCTTCGATAAGAAAGACTTGTTTTCCTGGTAATACACTATCTATTTCAGTAGGTTGTTCCGTGAGAGAAAGTTGATAAGCGATTTGTTCTTGTACGTCTGATAACGCCCCTTGTAAGTCTTCGGGTTGCAAACGTTCAAGTCCTTCTCCTTCAAATCCTAATTCAGATAAAGACCGTCCATATTCTAAATATTGAATGCCTTGCATGAGTATGGCTTCGCTTTCTCTTAAGCCTGTTAAATTATCAACTTCAGATGTAGTATTTTCATCAACAACGGTTTCGGTATAATTGGGTGAATCTCCGAGGGTTAAACCGGATGAAAAGTCGATAGAAGGTAACAGTTGGAGAGGATCGTTGATCATCTCTCCCAAGCCGATTAAAGTGGTATATCCTTCTGAGATAGAGTCACCTATTAATAAGTCTCCATTTCGTTCGGCGAATTCAAGAACGAAGTTATCGTTTCGTTCTCCAAAAGTGCCATCAGGAACAATAATCGTTTCATTTCCTACGATTTATGCTTCGAGTTCTTCGGAAATCAGGGTTCCTTCTTCGATGATAAAGATTTGTTTTCCAATGGGTAAATTATCGGTTTCGGTGGGTTGTTCCGTGAGAGAAAGTTGATAAGCGATTTGTTCTTGTACGTCTGATAACGCCCCTTGTAAATCTTCGGGTTGCAAACTTTCGAGTCCTTCTCCTTCAAATCCTAACTCGGATAAAGAGCGTCCAGTTTGAAGATATTCAATCCCTTGCAGGAGTTGGGCTTCACTCTCTCTTAAACTTGTTAAAATATCAACTTCAGAGGTTGCATTTTCATCAACAACGGTTTCGGTATAATTGGGTGAATGTCCGAAGGTTAAATCTGGTGAAAAAACGAAAGAAGGTAAAAGTTGCAAAGGATCGTTGATCATCTCTCCCAATCCTTCTAAAACTGTGTATCCTTCTGAAAATGAGTCACCAATTAATAAGTCTCCATTGTATTCTTTGAGTTCAAGAATGTAAGGAATAGCGGATGTACCTAGACGATAATCATTGAAAGAAGTTCCCACAATGTAAGCCATATTTACCTCTTCAGGAATTAGATCACTGATTTTGTTTGAATCCTAACCATCATGTTACTAACAAATTCGCTGGGAAATCTGAACATAAGATATTATCATGCTAAATTTTATGGGTTTTTAATGGCAAAATAGCACAGAATATTGATAAAAGTTGATTTTTTTTCAATATATGTTTATGAATCAATAAAAATTGAATTATATAAACTTATCTATGGGCTGACAAATAAAGACAAATTGAATGATATTGACTGATGACTTCAATCAGAAAATGTAGGGCTGATAACCTAATCATCAATATTCAGCCTCTATTCTCAGAGTGCTTTAAAGTAGGGTTAAGGTTGTAGCGATGAGTCGAGGTATAAAAAACCCCTAACCGAAGCTAGGGGATAACCA
Organism: Limnoraphis robusta CS-951; assembly: GCF_000972705.2. The sequence goes on from NZ_LATL02000201.1 coordinate 5,563, forward strand.
TCAGGGTGCATCTACTCATCTATTTACTTCTGATATTGTTGGATAGGTTCCGGATATTTGATTAAATTTCAGTTGAGGCGGGTTTATAGAGATTATTTGTGAGAGACATACATTTTTGTAGAACCCGCCCCTACATCATTGTTAAGGGCGGGTTTATAGAGATTATTTGTGAGAGACATACATTTTTGTAGAACCCGCCCCTACATCATTGTTAAGGGCGGGTTTATAGAAATTATTTGTGAGAGACATACATTTTTGTAGAACCCGCCCCTACATCATTGTTAAGGGCGGGGTTATAGAGATTATTTGTGAGAGACATACATTTTTGTAGAACCCGCCCCTACAGTAAAAAAACCCTCAGACTAAGCTGAGGGCTAATTGATCGGGGTGCATCTACTCCTGTTCTGTTTTTCGGTTAATATCAAGAGGTTTCCGGATGATTTGCAGAATGTTTTACGGTATCAAGTTAAGTTGATTGTGACAAAATTGTGAAAGTTTGATGTCAAATTTAGAACAAAAAAATCCCCTAGCTTTCG
>NZ_LATL02000202.1 GCF_000972705.2 Limnoraphis robusta CS-951
GAACTGACTGATACAATAGTTTGCTTAGACAACGATACCATAACATTTTATAGCACTTCGAGAGGCGATCGCATTCAATAAAAATAACTAACCCCCATGCTGTGAAATTCCAGTTGGGGGTTCATTAAATTATTCGTGATGTTGACTGGAGTTTGTTAACTGCAACTAGGACTTATTAGCATTTTTGCGTCGGCTGACTCCAAAAGCAGCACCTACACCCATCAAAGCCGCAATAGTTGAAGGTTCGGGAACACTCGCCGCAGGAGAACCAAGTTTAACCGCAAATACAGTATCGTTAAAGTCCATATCACTGTTTGCGAGAATTTTATCTTCTGCTCCAAAGATGAGCCAATCTTCAAAACCTGTCATGCTATAAGCTTTGAAATTACCAGAGCTTAAACCAAAAGTACCATCTGGATTAGACAACATAAAGTCTAAGGTGTCACCTGCGGCAAATGAACCCAGAGACAACTTTGAACCAATATCTAGAAAACCATCTAAAGAATTGTATTCTGGGTTAAAACTGCCCATTTTAGGATGAGTAATACCATCGGATTTGGTTGTGCCATAGTCATACAGTTCATTAAAAGCTTTGATATCAGACCACATTGTTCCGCTCTGACCATTGCTAGATGAATAGCTTAGAACATTGTTTTGACGACCCGCAACTTCACCGAGAAACACAGCTTCTAAATTTCCCGTGCTTTGACCCAGTGTTAAAGGCCCTGTGAGAGCAAATTCTTTAAGATTTACACCATCAGCTTGAATTTGCATACGGTCTTGAGTGGGTGCAAACTCTCGGAACGCTTGAATTAAATCATCAATTTCTCCAGCTTGAGCGGGTACTGTTGCAGCGACTAAAGTGGTAACAGTTGTCAGACCCGTTAATAGAGCAAATAGTTTAGTTTTCATGGGGGCTACTCCTGATTCAATTTAAAAACTTGAGTATTTTGTGTTTGTGGAATACTTTTATTGTCTTTCTACATCTTAGCTGTGATTGACTGTTTTGAACATAATTTTAGTTTTTTTTACTGAGTCTTTACATTATTAAAGCTCTGAGCAATATCTAGGCATAATTAGGCTTTAACAAGATGATATTAGTGTAATCTCTGAGATTTATATGTGACATAAATCACCTTGTATGCTGCTCTCTTAAAAAGACAAATGTTTCAAAAAATTCATAGTTTTTACGGATATTTTAGTTTTTTAGGTTTGACTTTTGTGGAATTTTCCTTAATTCTACGGATGTTTATATTTAATTGAATTTTATATCTAAATTTAAAATCAGTAATATCACTGAGTAAGTGCCGTAAAAGTCGTAATACTTACGCAGGTAGACTGAGAAGTGTATATAAATCTATACTGAGCAAACTACGGTGATTTAACAAAAACCCTCACCCCAGATCGGTTCAGGTTGCTCTAGATAGGGAAGTCAACTTAGGGAAGACTGTGCAGAAACTCAGCTACAATCTCTATAAACTCTGCGGTTGATTCGTAGGGGAGGACATTGCGACCGGGAATAATCCGAGCCTGAGCATGAGGCCAACCGTTCTGATAGGCTTGAGCGCGTTGTTCTGGCGNGTCAACTTAGGGAAGACTGTGCAGAAACTCAGCTACAATCTCTATAAACTCTGCGGTTGATTCGTAGGGGAGGACATTGCGACCGGGAATAATCCGAGCCTGAGCATGAGGCCAACCGTTCTGATAGGCTTGAGCGCGTTGTTCTGGCGTTTCTGAAATCCCTTTGCGACTAATACTCGAAGCTTTTTCACCGATCGCGACTAACGTCGGTTGAGCGATCGCCCCCATTTCAGATTCGTAATTTTTTCGCCAAAACCCCGCTAAAAAGGAAAACACCGCATATCGACTTTTGGAGTTCGTCGATCCGGCTTCTAATAGATCAAGCCATTGTTGATCCACCGCTTCGGCTTCTGCAAACAGTTGACGAATAGAGAAAGACTGGACAAACTGGCGACGACGTGCATAAAGCCAAAACAAACTTCCAACGGGATCATCAAAAAACAAATTCCACAGCAGTCGATGTTGAGTGGGTGAACCTGCATCCGTGATCACTCGCCAAGCCGGAGGCCCAGATAATACCAAACCTTTAATTAAGTTCGTTTGTTGTTGTTGCTGAAGCTGAACCAACGCGATCGCAGTGGGGAGAAGCGCACCTTGTACCAACACAACAACAGGTCTTTGAATAACAGTTTGCAGAAATTCGTTAAGTTGTTCCGCCCAATCTTTGGGGTGGTAGGCGATGCGAGGCATTTCACTCTCACCACACCCCAGTAAATCAGGATTATAGATCGGGTTTTGATAACCTTGCTGTTGCCAGCGATCGCAAAACCGATACCAAAACCGACGCGATAATCCCACACCGATCGGATGGATCAACAGCAAAGGTAAATTTTGGGAAGCTTCGGAGTCTATATTTGGATAAACTTCATAAGCACAACGATAGCCTTTCCAGGTGTAAAACTGCGGTGTCGGGGTTCCGAAGGGTTCCATAACCATTGTCGAAATGTGGGCAATTCGTTCAAGATTTACCTCGATTTTACAGGGTTTGAATCCAGCGACCGAAATCTCCTGGCGCCAAACTCGCGTTTTGATCGTCAGGTAGTCGTTCCTGTTGATTGGCTTGGCGGTAGATAAATCGACATAAAACGTTCTTGAAATTCGTTTGGCTGTCAATTTTCCAGTCAAAAATACAAATCCCTGTGAGAATTGCACCTTGAAAATTCGCACCCAAGACTTGGGTGTGGGAAAAGTTCACTCCCCAAAGGTTAGCCCCTCTCAAGTCAGCACCTTTGAGATTAGCACCGATCAGGTTCCCGTACCACAGATCAGCACCTTTGAGATCAGCATCTGAGAGATCCGCTTGGCTTAAGTTGAGTCCTTTGAGGCTAGATAACCGCAGCATCGCCGATCGTAAATCTGCACCTTTGAGATCAGGTTGAATGTGTGGGTTGTGTTTTCTCCAGTGGTTCCAAACCGCAACCCCTTGTTTAAGTATTGCGAGATGTTTTGGGTCAGCCATCGAAGATTAACTCCATCAAAAAACTAAAGCGCGATTATCCCCGTCGTCTATACGGTAGGGCGGGATAACGCCGTAGCCTCCGTGAACAATCACGACCTTTGTTGTTCAAGTGTATAATACCGACATGGTAACACGCAGAATCACATACAGGCTNACTCCATCAAAAAACTAAAGCGCGATTATCCCCGTCGTCTATACGGTAGGGCGGGATAACGCCGTAGCCTCCGTGAACAATCACGACCTTTGTTGTTCAAGTGTATAATACCGACATGGTAACACGCAGAATCACATACAGGCTTTACCCAAACCGTCGTCAAGAAACTCAATTACACTGGGCGCGACGAATGCACTGTTGTCTGTATAATGCTGCGGTTACTAACAGAAAAACGCAATACCAACGGTTCAACCACTCGGTTGATTATTTCGAGCAGCAAAACTCGCTACCCGAGTTTAAAAAAGTTTGGACTGAGTACAAAAAATTGGGTTCTCACACCTTACAAGCCACTTTAAAGCGAGTTGATTTTGCGTTTAAACGTTTCTTCAAAGGATTAGGAAAATACCCCAAATTCAAATCCTCTCGACACTATTCCGGGTGGGATTACCCTAATAAGCAAAGTTGGAGACTTACTAGCAATAACGGAATAAACGGTTATTTGAATCTAAGAGATTTAAACATCACTATTCAAATGAGAGGGAAGGCGAGAACCTGGGGAATTCCTAAGACCTGCACTATTTTCTGGCGAAGCAATAAATGGTATGCGTCAATTGCGGTTGAGTGCTGTCCCGTTCGTCAAACAGGAAAAGGTGCAATTGGCTTAGACTTTGGTTCTAAAGTTGCGATTGCGACAAGTAACGGAGATTTAATTGAGTCTCCCAAATTCCTTGAACAATCTCAGGACAAAATAACTCAACTCTCTAAGAAGTTAAGAAGAAAACGCAGACCAGAAAAACGCAAGGTTAAAGCCTCTCGTCGATGGAAAAAATATCAAGAGCAAATCAGCAAGACTAAGCGAAAAGTTGCCAACCAAAGGCAAGACTGGACTCACAAAGTAGCGGCACAAATTGTAAGCGGTAATAGCTTGGTTGCTACTGAGAAACTGAATCTCAAAGGTATGACTCGCAAGGCGAAAAAAGGGAGCAAACGGAAACGTCAAAAAACCGGATTAAACCGAAATTTGTTAGACGTTGCTATAGGAATGCTTCGAGAGTCAATCAAGTACAAAGTTGTCGAAGCGGGTGGGATATTTTTAGAAGCTCCAACCCAACAATTAAAGCCGACGCAGCGCTGTAATAACTGTTGGGAATTAACACCCAAGACCTTGAATGACAGGGTTCATATTTGCTCCCATTGCGGTCACACCGAAGATCGAGACATCAATGCTGCCCAGGTTTGTTTGAGTTGGGGCTTGCGGGTTTGGAACGAGCCTCTTTAGACGCAGAGTCGCACATCCCTACTGATTGCGGAAGCATGAAGCAAATGTGGGCAAAGAAGCGTCAGAAACCACGACTTGTATAAGCCGGGTGTAGTTCATCTTCACTTTCCCTATTAAATATAGGGCGAAGAAGCGTTACTAATCCCCGACTTCTTTAAGCCGTGGTAGTTGATGCCACGCTTTTCTAGGTTAGCCTAAGATTAATAAGTTTGTGGGGACAGGCTAGGAGTTTTCTCGGTCGGTTTCTAGGTCTTCAATAGAAGTTTCATCCATCATTTCGGGTTCGGGTTCAACTTCCATAGGTTCTTCTAACTGGGTTTCTAGGTCTTCAATGGGAGTTTCATCCATCATTTCAGGTTCGGGTTCAACTTCTACAGGTTCTTCTAACTGGGTTTCTAGGTCTAGAATAGAAGTCTCATCCACGATTTCAGGAAGGGGTTCCGGTTCCGGTTCCGGTTGAATGATAATGGGTTCTTCTAACGGGGTTTGTGGTTCTTCAGTGGAAGTTTCATCCAAAATGTCTGCTGAGGTTTCAACTTCGGGTTCAACAACCGATGTGTCTATGTTGATCTGTTCTGGGGTGGGTTGAAATTCATCGGGAAGGAGTTCTAGAGATTTTTCCGATTCTAATACGGGTTGACTTGGTTCAGCCATTGGAACTTCCTCGACAATTTCAGGTAAGGTCTGAGAAGGTTCGGGTTCAGAGGGGTTTTGCTGAAAACGCCTGAAAATTCGTTTGAATATATTATTGTTGGTGGCGGGGGGTTCTGCGGTTTGTGACGCAGGTATTGATGGACTGGTTTGAGAGTTGTTTCTCTCAAAGACAGGGAGTTGCTGAATTTGACCTTTTATGCGATTGAACCATCCATTGGTTTGGGGGGTTGGTTCGGTTTCGGGTTCGGTTTCGCTTGAGAGAAGTTGTTCGAGTTCTTCAGAGGGTAAAACTTCCTCAACTGGGGTTTCAGATGTTTCGTTCAGGGTTAGAGGAATGTCTATTTCTGGAATCGTTTCAATGTCATCAGTTTTTTCTTCGAGGGTTAGGGGTTCAACGGGTTCTAATGTTTCAGGGGTTTCAAGTTCTTCTGGGGTTTCAACGGGTTCTAGAGTTTCAGGGATTTCTTCTGTCGAAGGAACGATTTCAATTTCTTCTGGGGTTTCAACGGGTTCTAGAGTTTCTGGGGTTTGTTCTGTCGAAGGAACGATTTCAACTTCTTCTGGGGTTTCAACGGGTTCTAAGATTTCAGGAATTTCTTCGAGAGTTGGAGTAATTTGGGGTTCTGGAGTGATGATTTTACCCTCATAGCCTCGATCAACAATGGGGCGGGCTTGGGCGATAGTCAGTTCACCGCGTACCAGTTTTGAGAGGGTATCCTGACTGTTGGGGTCGTAGGTAAAGACGCGAGCAGTGTTGTTGTAGACGTTGGTCAGGGGTTCTCCGAGTTCATCGAGGTATTCGAGTTGTACCCAGTTTTTTCCCGGTTTTATACCTTTTATATATATAGGTTGCCATTGATCGATGATAAAACTTTGACTGTTGACGGTGACGCGAATTCGCCAATCAACTATTTCATCTTCTGGATTTTCTTGAGCGACTAGATGTAGGGGAGCATTGGCGAGGTAAAAGTCTAACAAAACGGGTTCGGCGCCGTAGGTTCCTCTCGGTTGGTTATAGGTTAGGAGGGGAAGTTGAGGGTTAGGGTTGTTTTCAGGAGTTTTGGTAAAGATATGAAAGGTGGTTTGAGCGTAGGCTCCATCGTTTTTGAAGCTTTCTCCCCAAGGGTAAGCCGCAAATATTCGCAGGGTATGGGTTCCGGCTTCGAGATCCGATAAAATAAGGGGTTGGTCGAGGGTGTAGATATCTTCTAGGGGTTGATTGTCGAGAATGGCTTGTAGATGTGGCCCTAAACCTAATGTTTCATCTCGAAAAATGGGTAAGTCCTGGACTTGAAGTTGGACATTGATGGTGTTGTCTTGGAAAAGTTCATCAGGTTGAGGACTGAGGATGGTGACTTGAGGTTGATGGACATCAAGGGGGGGATGGAGCATTTGAATTGCTTTCGGAGGCGAGACTTCAGCCATCTCTGTTGTCGGTTGAGAGACTGAGATAATGGGTAGACTCGCTTCGGGTAATTCGGGTTGCTCACATCCGAGAAGATTGAAAACTAAGATGACGGCTAGGGCTGATATTAGCCATTTTCTTAGGGTTGTCCGACCGCATTTCCTGTTCAACATTGAGTTCTCCTGAAACTCCCAAATCCAATTTTGTATGGAAGGCTTCCACTATGGAACTATAGCCCAAAAGGATCATTGAGTNGAGATAATGGGTAGACTCGCTTCGGGTAATTCGGGTTGCTCACATCCGAGAAGATTGAAAACTAAGATGACGGCTAGGGCTGATATTAGCCATTTTCTTAGGGTTGTCCGACCGCATTTCCTGTTCAACATTGAGTTCTCCTGAAACTCCCAAATCCAATTTTGTATGGAAGGCTTCCACTATGGAACTATAGCCCAAAAGGATCATTGAGTGAACTACCCCCTTGAATCGCTACAGCAAGATTCCTTTTTAGCAAGATGTATGATTCATAGGTTTTGAGTTGATTAAACTAACCTAAGACTTTTCAGTGGTAATAGTAAAGTCTTTGTTGTAGGCTAGTGTCTGAAAAGTTCAAAAAATTTGAGGTGTAATTCTAGTGGGTTCTCAGCTTCAATGGCAACCTAAACAAGTTAACGAAAACTTATTTACCCGTGTTGCTGTCCTGCCGACATCGCTCGTCTGGTATCAGACAATCTTTACTGGAATCTGGTTTGGTTGTTTTGAATCTGATCATCAGGTTCAAGAGCATCCAGTCACTATGCTGACTAAATTTGATCCAGGTGGATTTTTTTCGTTACATGGCCATCCTGGAGGAGAAGAAATTTTGGTCCTTCAGGGCGATTTTGCAGACGAAACCGGGGTACATCCACCAGGAACTTATATGCTGAATCCTGAAGGGTTTATCCATCGCCCCTACAGCGAGCGGGGATGTTTGACCTTTGTTAAATTGCGACAACACGGTGGAAAAAGTCGCCAACAAATTAAAACAAATATCTACAAGTCGTCCTGGCAATCAGGTATTATCCCCCAGATAGAATTGCAGCTCCTTTATAAACAAACTGGATATCCAGAAAAAGTCTGGGTCGAGCGCTGGCAGCCCCACACTACACTCTCCAATGTAGTAGAAACNCGGGGATGTTTGACCTTTGTTAAATTGCGACAACACGGTGGAAAAAGTCGCCAACAAATTAAAACAAATATCTACAAGTCGTCCTGGCAATCAGGTATTATCCCCCAGATAGAATTGCAGCTCCTTTATAAACAAACTGGATATCCAGAAAAAGTCTGGGTCGAGCGCTGGCAGCCCCACACTACACTCTCCAATGTAGTAGAAACCGAAATGAAAGAAATCTTTGTCATAGAAGGGATTTGGCAGGATGAGTTGGGGAGTTATCCAACTGGCAGTTGGCTGCGGTATCCACCCCATTGTGCCTATAGCCCAAGGTCAGAGACTGGATGCCTTATTTACGTCAAAACCTATCCCGTTGATAGAACAAGATTTATCGTTGGAGAAGATTTTCAGCATCCTCCTGAAACACTTCCCTTTACTTGATGCAGGTCGCAAACATCGATCGCTTTGGCTATTTGAGCGCGATTATTACTTGGTTCTCGTTAACAATCAGGCTGGCCAGTTGAGAAGATATAGAGAACCCCGTCTCACAGCACACACTCACGCAACCCTAAGAGATCTGGGGCGCTCCTCGGGTTGCTAAACAGTGATCGCTAATTTCACGGTGTCAAGATCTTTTAAGTTTAAGAACTTACATTCATCTAGTTTAAGTTTTGTAACATTTATCAATGATTTTTGGTGGCTTTTGCGACTTAAAATCAACTATAACCCATATACAACAAGGCTTATAGCTGCTTTTAATTATTGTTAACAAGCCATTTCCCCCTGACAGGGAAAGATGATATATCATTTAGATACAACAGCCCCTTGAAACGGCCCAGGGAAATTTCCAAAGCTGTAAAGAGGGGTTGAGTGTGAAAATAAAATTTTCCACTCTTGTAGTAAAGTAATAGGGAGTTGTGTTGCTTCCTAGCAATTGTTAGTAATACATTAACTTTTGCGAAGGATTTTGAAAAAGTTTAATGACTTGTTTCATAATTCACAACACGTAGAGTTTTTGTCATAGAGAGAGGAGAGTCTCAATGACCATCAGTCCTCCAGAGCCGGAGGCGAAGGTAAGGATAACGGTCGATAACGATCCAGTTCCTACTTCGTTTGAAAAATGGGCAAAACCCGGTCACTTCCGACGTGATCTAGCCAAAGGTCCAAATACCACCACCTGGATTTGGAACCTGCACGCCGACGCTCACGACTTCGATAGTCATACCAGTGATTTAGAAGATATTTCGCGCAAAATCTTTAGCGCCCACTTCGGTCATTTAGCGGTTATTTTTATCTGGCTGAGTGGCGCTTACTTCCACGGCGCGAAGTTTTCAAATTATGAAGCTTGGCTAACAAACCCCACAGGCATTAAACCGAGTGCCCAGGTGGTTTGGCCAATCTTCGGTCAAGAAATTTTAAATGCAGATGTGGGAGGAGGCTTCCACGGAATTCAGATCACCTCTGGATTGTTCCAACTCTGGCGTGCATCCGGCATTACAAACGAATACCAGCTTTACTGCACCGCTATTGGTGGGCTGGTTATGGCAGGTTTGATGCTGTTTGCAGGTTGGTTCCACTATCACAAACGGGCTCCGAAACTGGAATGGTTCCAGAATGTGGAGTCGATGATGAACCACCACTTAGCCGGATTGCTAGGCTTGGGATGCTTAGGTTGGGCTGGACACCAAATTCACGTGTCCTTACCCATTAACAAGCTGCTGGATTCTGGGGTAGCCCCCGCAGATATCCCCCTGCCCCATGAGTTCATCCTGAACCGGGATTTAATGACCGAGTTGTATCCCAGCTTTGCAGAAGGTTTAAAACCCTTCTTCACCTTAAACTGGGGAGTATACTCAGACTTCTTAACCTTCAAAGGAGGTCTTAATCCTGTAACAGGTGGCTTGTGGTTGTCAGATACAGCACACCATCACCTAGCCTTAGCTGTACTGTTCATCATTGCTGGCCATATGTACCGCACCAACTGGGGTATTGGTCACAGCATGAAGGAAATTCTAGAGGCTCACAGAGACCCCTTACTCATTGGGGGTACAGGTCACAAAGGTCTCTACGAAACCCTAACAACTTCTTGGCACGCACAGCTAGCGATTAACCTGGCAATGATGGGTTCTTTGAGCATCATCGTGGCTCACCATATGTATGCCATGCCGCCCTACCCCTACATTGCTACGGATTATCCCACTCAACTTTCCCTATTCACCCACCATATGTGGATTGGCGGATTCTTGATAGTGGGTGCAGGCGCTCATGGTGCAATCTTCATGGTGCGCGATTATGATCCGGCAAAGAACGTTAATAACGTTTTGGATCGGGTAATTCGTCACCGTGACGCGATTATCTCTCACTTGAACTGGGTTTGTATTTTCCTGGGCTTCCATAGCTTTGGCTTGTACGTTCACAACGATACAATGCGGGCCTTTGGTCGTCCTCAAGATATGTTCTCAGATACCGGGATTCAGCTCCAGCCGATATTTGCACAGTGGGTTCAACACCTACATACCTTGGCGCCCGGTAATACGGCTCCGAACGCCTTGGCTAGCGTCAGCCCAGCCTTTGGTGGAGATGTCGTTGCAGTGGCTGGTAAGGTGGCAATGATGCCGATTACATTGGGTACGGCGGACTTTATGATTCACCATATCCATGCCTTTACCATTCACGTTACCGTTCTGATTCTGCTGAAGGGTGTTCTGTACGCCCGCAGTTCTCGCCTGATTCCTGATAAGGCTGAATTAGGCTTCCGCTTCCCCTGCGACGGTCCGGGTCGGGGTGGTACTTGCCAAGTTTCCGGTTGGGATCACGTGTTCTTAGGTCTGTTCTGGATGTACAATTCCCTCTCGATTGTGATTTTCCACTTCAGTTGGAAGATGCAATCTGACGTCTGGGGAACTGTAGGATCAGACGGTACAATTTCTCACATAACCAATGGTAACTTTGCCCAGAGTGCCATTACCATTAATGGATGGTTGCGTGATTTCCTCTGGGCGCAAGCCTCTCAGGTCATCACCTCCTATGGGTCTGCCCTGTCTGCCTATGGTTTGATGTTCCTCGCAGCACACTTTGTTTGGGCATTCAGCTTAATGTTCCTGTTTAGTGGTCGTGGCTACTGGCAAGAACTGATCGAATCGATCGTTTGGGCGCATAATAAGCTCAAGGTAGCTCCAGCAATCCAGCCTCGCGCTCTGAGCATTACTCAGGGTCGTGCAGTGGGAGTTGCTCACTACCTACTTGGAGGAATCGTCACCACTTGGGCGTTCTTCCTGGCTCGAATCATTTCAGTTGGATGAGAGTCTCCCGCTCAAGGGTTGGGGTCATCCTCAAACTGACTCTGACTCCTTGAGTGGACCATCCCAAGAGATCGCTCAGTGCGGTATTGGCGGTTTCCGTCGTTCGCCCAGCGTCTCCGAAGGAGATGGAGCAACTTCGCAAGAGAAGACGATTTAGTTAGGACTTATGGCAACTAAATTTCCCAAATTTAGCCAGGCATTGGCACAAGATCCGACCACTCGGCGGATTTGGTACGGGATTGCCACAGCCCATGATTTTGAGAGTCATGATGGCATGACGGAAGAAAATCTTTACCAAAAGATTTTTGCTTCCCACTTCGGCCACATTGCCATCATCTTTCTTTGGACTTCTGGCAACCTTTTCCACGTCGCTTGGCAAGGTAACTTTGAACAATGGGTTAAAGATCCCTTAAATGTCCGTCCGATCGCTCATGCGATTTGGGACCCTCAATTCGGACAGCCTGCGGTAGATGCTTTCACGCAAGCAGGTGCTTCTAACCCCGTTAACATCGCCTACTCAGGTGTTTACCACTGGTGGTACACCATCGGAATGCGAACCAATGGTGATCTCTATCAAGGTTCCATCTTCCTGTTGTTGCTGTCTGCAATCTTCCTGTTTGCAGGCTGGTTACACCTCCAACCGAAATATCGTCCCAGCCTCTCCTGGTTCAAAAACGCTGAATCTCGTCTGAACCATCACTTGGCGGGTCTATTTGGAGTTAGCTCTCTGGCTTGGACAGGACACTTGGTACACGTTGCCATTCCTGAGTCTCGCGGACAGCACGTTGGCTGGGATAACTTCCTCAGCACTCTGCCTCACCCGGCAGGCTTGGCTCCCTTCTTCACCGGAAACTGGGGCGTTTATGCTCAAAATCCGGATACAGCTAGCCATGTGTTTGGGACTTCTCAAGGATCAGGAACTGCTATTCTGACCTTCTTAGGTGGATTCCATCCTCAGACTGAATCTCTCTGGCTGACGGATATGGCTCACCACCATCTAGCGATCGCTGTACTGTTCATCATCGCTGGACATATGTACCGGACTCAATTTGGAATTGGTCATAGCATCAAAGAAATGCTCAATTCCAAAGATCCCCTGTTCGGCTTCAAGAATGAAGGTCAGTTCAATCTGCCCCACCAAGGGTTGTATGACACGATCAACAACTCTCTGCACTTCCAGTTAGGCTTGGCGTTGGCTGCTTTGGGTGTAATCACTTCTTTGGTTGCCCAGCATATGTACTCCATTCCGCCTTACGCATTTATGGCGCGGGACTACACCACTCAAGCTGCACTGTACACACACCATCAATACATTGCTGGTTTCTTGATGGTTGGTGCTTTTGCTCACGGCGCGATCTTCTTTGTTCGTGACTATGATGCAGAAGCCAACAAAGGTAATGTGTTAGCTCGGATGCTCGAACACAAAGAGGCGATCATCTCTCACCTGAGCTGGGTGTCTCTGTTCCTGGGCTTCCACACTTTAGGAATCTACGTTCATAACGACGTTGTTGTTGCCTTCGGTACTCCTGAAAAGCAAATCCTGATTGAGCCTGTCTTTGCTCAGTTCATTCAGGCAGCTCACGGGAAAGCTGTTTATGCGATGGATGTTCTGTTGTCCAACCCGGATAGCATTGCAAGCACTGCATGGCCCAATCACGGTAATGTTTGGTTGCCCGGTTGGTTAGACGCGATTAACTCTGGCAAGAACTCTCTGTTCTTAACCATTGGCCCTGGCGACTTCCTGGTTCACCATGCGATCGCTTTGGGTCTGCATACCACCACCTTGATTCTTGTCAAAGGTGCCTTGGATGCTCGCGGTTCCAAGCTGATGCCTGATAAGAAGGATTTTGGTTATGCCTTCCCCTGCGACGGCCCCGGTCGTGGCGGTACTTGCGACATCTCTGCTTGGGATGCTTTCTATCTCTCGATGTTCTGGATGCTGAACACGCTAGGTTGGGTAACCTTCTACTGGCACTGGAAGCATTTGGGTATCTGGCAGGGTAATGTAGCTCAGTTCAATGAATCCTCAACCTACCTGATGGGATGGTTTAGAGATTATCTTTGGCTGAACTCTGCCCAGCTCATTAACGGATACAGCCCCTATGGAACTAATAATCTGTCAGTCTGGGCTTGGATGTTCCTCTTCGGACACCTGGTTTGGGCAACAGGCTTCATGTTCCTGATCTCTTGGCGGGGTTATTGGCAAGAGCTGATCGAAACGATTGTCTGGGCGCACGAACGGACTCCTCTGGCGAACCTGGTTCGTTGGAAAGACAAGCCCGTTGCTCTGTCTATCGTTCAAGCTCGTGTGGTTGGTCTGGCTCACTTCACGGTTGGTTATATTCTGACCTATGCCGCCTTCCTGATTGCCTCGACTGCTGGTAAGTTCGGTTAATAAAGCTCTAGCTGAACTTGCTTAATTTACATTCAATCCCTCGCCATTAGGTGGGGGATTTTTGTTCGGAGTCGCGCTAACAATCGTCTCAGCTACTCACGGATCAGCACNGTTCAAGCTCGTGTGGTTGGTCTGGCTCACTTCACGGTTGGTTATATTCTGACCTATGCCGCCTTCCTGATTGCCTCGACTGCTGGTAAGTTCGGTTAATAAAGCTCTAGCTGAACTTGCTTAATTTACATTCAATCCCTCGCCATTAGGTGGGGGATTTTTGTTCGGAGTCGCGCTAACAATCGTCTCAGCTACTCACGGATCAGCACGTCCGGGTGTAAGTTCTGTCAAGAGTAATTTACAAGAATTATCGAATTTACCTAAGTTAATATCTTTAAAAGTAAATGTACCGTGAATTGTAAACTTTAGTTGAATTGACTTGCCGATTAACGGATAAAGAATTACATTATTAATAGAAGCTAATCAAGCTTCAATTGACAGATAAACAAGCGATGTTTCAAAGGTTCATCAGAACTTAATATCAAAAAGTTGATCATCGCCAATTAAATTGAAATTAGGAGGTCAAACACACTGTTTCATCTGAAGTCTGTCATTTCACACAGCAGTACCTACCTGAGTTGCAGATATTTCCTCAAATGGTGATTTGGGAGCAATACATTAAAACTAATAGTATTCTTTAATGTAACTCCATTTCCAATTGAATAACGAGGAAGTCAATTCAGTAAACTAGGAGGTCAAAACTGCTGTTAAAGTTAACATCTGTCTCGTCAAAAATCGGTAACAGCATCCACAAGTTATCCTCATATTTCCTCAAATAGCTTACAGAGAGCAATGCAACTAAATGATCATCATTAGTGTAACTCTGCGTCTATTGTCCAAAAAGAGGAAGTCACTGAGAGAACAAGTTAGGATGCTGTTATTGTTGTGTAGGTTACTATAATATTATTTTATAAAATTAGGTAAAAAAATAGACTAGGTAGTAATCAGGTAATCAGTATATAGTCTATTTTCAGGGACTGGTTTTGTTGTGTTCATTCTTTAGACTTTAGTCTTCTCCTTCTTATTCTTCTGAGAATATTCTTTCTTAAACAAA
>NZ_LATL02000203.1 GCF_000972705.2 Limnoraphis robusta CS-951
CCGGGGTGATGCAGCGCAAAGTCCGATCTCGGCGGAAACCGCTCGAGAAGGAACTTTGCAAGACAGGAACGAAACATTAATACGGTTTAAACCGTGTTATATCAGTTTTCGATAGCAGTCGATAGGCTGTATCAATGTATGGAGCTGCACATCAGGACATTCTCATCTCAAGCTTTGGGAAGATGAGTAGTTTGTTGAAATTTTATTAAACTTTGTGAAGACAGAACTCGTCTAAACACAGGAAGACCGATTGGGTAAAACTATGTCAAACGCTCCATTGTCCAAATCTACGGAACAAGAAGAACGTCAATCCCCTGCTGCGTTGAACCCAATGGTGGACGCAGCCTCAGAACTTCAAGTCTCCCCGGCACCGCCCCAACCTCAACCCGTTGAACGGGGTATCGGATGGTTACAAGTGGGAATTGTCATCTTGATGGCTCTCGGAGCAGGTTTTGTTGGGGGGAAGTGGTGGGAAAATCAGCAAGCGAACAAAGCCCAAGCCCCGACGGAAAACGCCTCAGCCCCCCGAAAAGTTTCCGTGAAACTCGCAACCGTCGAAGCCACCACCTTAGAAGAAAAATCAGAGTTTGTTGGCACTTTAGAAGCCAAACGTTCGGTAGATATTCGCTCGGAAACGGAAGGGCGAATTACGCAGATTTTTGTGGAGTCAGGGGATACCGTCAGACAGGGAGAAGCGATCGCCCGTCTCAAAAGTGAAAATGTCGAAGCCCAATTGCGAAGCGCCCAAGCCAATGTCAGCCGCGCTCAAGCCAGACTGGCGCAACTGAAAGCGGGAAGTCGTCCCGAAGAAATTGCTGCCGCCCAAGCGAGGTTAAATCAAACTCAAGCTCGTTTAGCTGAATTAGAAGCGGGAACTCGAGCCGAAGAAATTGCTCAAGCTCAAGCGAGATTAAACCAAGCTGAAGCCCGTTTAGCAGATGCTCGTTCGGGAAGTCTTGATGATGAAATTGCTCAAGCTCGATCAAGAATTGAAGCCAATCAAGCTGATTTAGAACTGGCAAGGGAACGAACGAATCGCTATAATCAGTTGCGAGAACAGGGTGCGGTTTCTCAAGATGAACTCGAAGAATATCGACAAAATGAACGGCGATTGAGTGCGATTGTAGAGGAATCTCAAAGACGTTTACAACAACTCCAACAAAGTCAAAGAACTCAAATTGAGCAACTCCAATCTACTGTTGACATGGAACGTCAAGCGTTGCGACAATTGGAAAATGGAGCGCGTCCCGAAGAAATTGCTCAAGTTGAAGCGGAAGTCGCCGAAGCCCAAAGTGAACTGAATGAATTATTAAATGGAACTCGTCCCGAAGAAATTGATCAAGCCGAAGCTGAAGTCGCACAAGCGATCGCGCAAGTGAGTGCTTTAGAAGTGCAACTCCAAGAAACCTCCGTTATCGCTCCGTTTACTGGAATTATTGGTGATGTTTCCGGTAAAGTTGGTGATTTTATTAGTCAAGGTGATGCGATTACAACCTTAACCGAAAATCAACGTTTAGATTTACGTTTACCGATTCCAATTGAACGAAAAGCCGATTTAAAAATAGGATTACCTGTACAAATTAGCGATCCCCAAGGGAAATTGATGGGGACTGGAGAAGTGAGTTTTATCTCGCCCACTGTTGATCAAAACTCTCAAAGCATTCTGGCAAAAGCAACCTTTAATAATCAGCAAGGACTGTTCCGAGATAATCAATTTGTGCGTTCGACGGTGATTTGGAATGAACGTTCGGGTACAGTGATGGTACCTGTTAATGTGATTACGTTCCGAGGCGATCAACGGTTTGTTTTTGTTGCGGAAGGCGATGATGAAGATACATTAACTGCAAAACAAATACAAGTCGAACTGGGTTTAGTTCAAGGTGATAATGCGGAAGTCGTTTCAGGATTAAAACCCGGACAAAGATTAATTGTTTCCGGGACTCAAAGATTATCAGATGGTGCAGCGATTCAAGTGAGCAAACCGAGCAATTGAAGCAAAAAAATGCTATTGAATTTAGTGAGTAAAATCTCATAATCATTCGGGATGAATACTCAAAATTATCCCCTTTAAACGTCTTTTTCAAAAAAAGATTAACGCTCATTTTTTTAATGGATCTCACTGATTATGTTCACCCACTTCTTTATCAAAAGACCAGTCTTTGCGTCTGTTTGTTCCCTGATGATTATATTGATTGGATTCATCAGTTATAGTCGGCTTCCGGTGCAAGAATTTCCCAGTATTGACCCACCGCTAGTCACGATTCGGACAACATATCCCGGTGCAAACCCAGAAGTTGTAGAAACAGAAGTAACAGAAATTATCGAAGCCGCAGTCAATGGCGCTCAGGGTATTAATACTTTAACTTCATCTACTCGGGAAGGGGTGAGTACCATCCAAGTTCAGTTTAATTTAGAACAAGATTTAGAAGTCGCCGCGCAAGACGTGAGAAACCGAGTTTCCCAAGCCATTCGCAGACTTCCAGACGATATTGATCCCCCGGTTGTTACCAAAGAAAGTAGCGACGATGAAGCGATTATGCGGATTGCGATTTCGGGAGAAAACTTCACAACTTTAGAACTGAGTAACTATGTAGATTTGTTTATCAAAAATGCACTCGAAACCGTTGATGGAGTTGGGAGCGTTACGATAGGGGGAGAACGTCGTTATGCGATGCGATTGTGGCTAGATTCGCAAAGAATGGCGGCTCGAAATGTTACGGCGTTAGATGTTGAACAAGCTTTAAGACGACAAAACGTAGAGATTCCGAGTGGTCGAATTGAAGGAGAAATGACTGAATATCCAGTCAGAACACTCGGACGTTTACAACGACCTGAAGAATATGAAGATCTAATTATTAGAAGCAATGCTGATGGCTCCCAAATCCGTTTAAGAGAGATTGGACGAGCAGAAATCGGCCCTCAAGATGATCGGACAATTGCCCGTTTTCGAGGTTTACCTGCGGTGTCTGTGGGGATTAGTAGACTTTCAGGTTCAAACCTTCTCGAAGTGGCAAGTGGAATCAAAGCAAAAATGGCAGAACTTGCCAAAAACTTCCCCGAAGGAATGAGTTATACCATTGTGGTTGACTATTCTGAATTTGTAGAAATTGCCATTGCAGAAGTTTGGCAGAGTTTGTTTATAGCGATTGCTTTAGTTATCCTTGTGATCTTTGTTTTCTTGCGAAACTGGCGAGCGACTTTGATTCCGACGATTACCATTCCGGTGTCTTTAATTGGGGTGTTGGGGGTGATGTTTGCGCTCGGATTTTCGATTAATACCTTAACCCTATTTGCCCTCACTTTGGCTACAGGTTTAGTGGTTGATGACACGATTGTTGTTCTCGAAAATATCGTTCGCTATATTGATGAAAAAGGCATGAAACCCCTGACCGCTGCTTTAGAGGCGGTGGGAGAAGTCGTTTTTGCGGTGATTGCGACAACGGTTGTGTTAGTAGCAGTGTTTGTTCCGGTGGGATTTTCTGGGGGAACAACAGGAAGATTATTTAATGAATTTGCGATTACCTTAGCAGGTTCTGTCGTGGTCTCGACTTTCGTGGCGTTAACGCTTGCCCCTGCGGTTTCGGCGCTCATTCTTAAGCCGAGTAATACTGAAAAAAAGCGCAATGCTTTAATGAAAATTTTGTCTTTTCCTCTGGATCTGATTGAATGGATACTCAATCTCATTCAAGCGGCTTATGGCAGTTCTTTAAAGTTAGTCATGCAACTCAAACCGATTGTATTACTCGTTTTTCTAATTTCTTTAGCGGTGACTGCATGGCTGTTTTTACAAATCCCTCAAGGTTTTTTACCGACTGAAGATCGAGGACGAGTTTTTGTTCGGGTTAGTTCACCGGAAGGTGCGAGCGTAGAATATACAAATAATGTGATTTTACAAGTGGAAGACATCCTGGCTGATGTTCCTGAAATGCAATCTTATTTTACCTTGTCAGGGTTTGGTCGAGGTGCATCTCAAGCAAACCGAGGTGCTGCTTTTACTCGTTTAATTCCCTGGTCAGAACGAACAGAACCCGGTCAGTCTCAACAAGAAATTGTTAAACAATTAATTGGCAAATTATCTAAGATTACAGAGGCTTTAGCGTTTGCTATTAATCCCAGTTCGTTACCCGGAACAGGTAGCGGTCAACCGATTAGATTTGTGATTCAAGGAACCGATTTACAAGAACTGGCTAGAGTGTCTGATGAATTTGCAAAACAAGCCCAAGAATTACCCCAAGTGGTGAATGTTGACAGCAATTTACAGATTAGTAAACCGGAGTTAGTTTTAGAAGTGGATCGCGCCTTAGCCGGAAATTTAGGCGTATCAGTTCAGGATATTTCTCGGACTCTACAGATTATGTTAGGCGGCGAAAATATCACCAATTATAACGAGGGAAATCAGCGCTATGAAGTCGTGGTTCGGGGTGAAAAAGAATATCGTTCGACTCCCGATGATATTCGGGAATTATATGTGAGAACTCAACAGGGACAAATGATTCCTTTGAGTAGTTTAGTTACGGTTAAAACGTCTACAACGCCTCCCGAAATTAATCACTTTAACCGCTTTCGTTCCGCAGAAATTGAAGGAAGTCCGGCGGCGGGTGTGAGTTTAGGGGATGCGATCGCTGCTTTGGAAGACTTAGCGAGGGAAACATTACCGGACGGAATGCGAACCGACTTATCCGGTGAGTCCCGAGAGTTTAGAGAAGCGGGTGATGCAACATTGCTGATTTTTGGTTTGGCGATGGCGTTTATTTTCCTGACTTTAGCCGCACAATTTGAAAGTTATGTTGATCCGTTAATTGTGTTGTTGGCGGTTCCGTTATCGCTTTTGGGTGCTTTTGCTGCGTTATGGATCGCGGGGTTGGAGTTGGATATTTACAGCCGCATTGGGTTAATTATGTTGATTGGTTTAGCGACCAAAAACTCTATTTTGATTGTGGAGTTTGCCAACCAACTCCGAGAACAAGGATTATCGATTACTGAAGCAGCAATTGAGGCGGGAACGGTACGATTTAGAGCGATTTTAATGACGGCTTTTTCAACAATTTTTGGTGTACTTCCCCTCGCTTTAGCAACAGGTGCGGGTGCAGCGAGTCGGGTTTCTATTGGGTTGTGTGTGTTAGGCGGAATGCTGATTTCAACAATTTTGAGTTTGTATATTATTCCGGTTTTTTATGCGATCGCTCAAAATCTACAACTCAAATTTTTTGGGAAATCATCGCCTGAAAAAGATTTACATCCAGTCCCAGAAACCAACGGACATTTTCAAGACTGGAATGGGAATGGGAATGGTCATCATACCAATGGTCATTATCAGAATGGGAATGGTAAAAATGGTTCATCTCATTCAATCAATGAGCAAGATTCAGAAATCTCTAAAAACAAGAATTAAATAATCAATCAATTTTGCAGATTGAGTTTAGGTTCAAAATGAGGATAAATCCTCTAAACCTAAACTCTTTTTCTTGTTCTGTTTTAACTGTTTTATTCCGATTAGACTTAGACTCCTGTACGCTTTGCTGTTAGGTAAAAATTCGTTCTTAAAGATAGAGGTAAGTGATCGGGATTAAAAACTTTTAAAGCTGCTAATCCCAACCCTCCTAGATAAGTCTTGACCTTGACTTTGAAAAAATCGGTGACAGTCGGAACATCATAAAATTGTATTGAATTAAATCCATTTTTCTTTAATCTTTTAATCATTCCCCAGTAAGTATGTAAAGAACAATGATCGACTTGCCATTTGGTGAAACTTCGCCATCGAATCGTTTCAAATACACTATTGGTTAGTTTGTTTGGGGTTTGAATAATATACAAGCCTTCGGGTTTTAAAACGCGATGAACTTCTTGTAAATGTAAATCCGAGTTGGGGATNTATTGAATTAAATCCATTTTTCTTTAATCTTTTAATCATTCCCCAGTAAGTATGTAAAGAACAATGATCGACTTGCCATTTGGTGAAACTTCGCCATCGAATCGTTTCAAATACACTATTGGTTAGTTTGTTTGGGGTTTGAATAATATACAAGCCTTCGGGTTTTAAAACGCGATGAACTTCTTGTAAATGTAAATCCGAGTTGGGGATATGTTCAAACACATCAAAACTCATCACAACATCGAAGGAGTTATTGGGAAAGGGTAACGCTTCTGAATCAACTTGCGATAATGGTAAATCACCATATAGCGTTTGACTTTCTTGAATTCTGACGGGGTTAATTTCTATTCCTGTTATCAGATATTCTTGACGATAGAAGTGGTTGAGTAAATTGCCATTTCCACTGCCAATTTCTAAGATAGTATCAGTTGATTTTAGAAGATTTGCTTTCTCTAAAAAATCAAGATTTGATTCAAGATTGCCAAAAACTTTTCTTTGATGAAAATCATTGATGACCAAAGCCGGATCTTGATAATTCATGGTAATATTGTATGGGTGGTTGTTTGTGTATTTCTAAGTTACTTTTCACTTGCTTGTCTTAAGTTGATTAGAGGGAAATTATGGAAGATTAGTTAAACTTAACTCAGTATAAGTTTTTTTTATCGAAAAAAAAGTACATATTCTTAACGTCTTTTTAAAGGAGTTCCATCCAGTAACTTTACAAAAGCTTTAAAAAAACGGGTGATCATCCAAGTCTGGCTTTACATAACAGGGTGAACTTCAGAAATTGAGATCTCAAGAACGTTATGTATCATATTTTTATGGATTTGTCAATACAGGATGTTAGTACATTTGCAGGGGGAAAGATTACTCGAGGTCATTTTGAAGTTTTATTAACTTAAAATTTCCAGAAGTTCTCATTCTACAAAATCAGAAATTAATCTTAAATTTTTCCCCATTCTAGAATCAATTTTCGATGAACTGCTAATAGAAAGTAGGTTGGCATTGATACAAAATTCAAATTGAAGTTTACAAAACTTGAGAAAATCGCGATCGCATTCTCCAAAAATCAGTCACAATAGCAATGGAAACAGACACAGATGAGGACAACAAAAGATGAGCGNCATTCTACAAAATCAGAAATTAATCTTAAATTTTTCCCCATTCTAGAATCAATTTTCGATGAACTGCTAATAGAAAGTAGGTTGGCATTGATACAAAATTCAAATTGAAGTTTACAAAACTTGAGAAAATCGCGATCGCATTCTCCAAAAATCAGTCACAATAGCAATGGAAACAGACACAGATGAGGACAACAAAAGATGAGCGATCGCTGTATGATCCCCATTGTCAAATCTCCTAAAGATTACCAAGCTTACCGTATTAGTCCTCACGATACCAACCGCTTGGCGTTGGTGTTTGATCCCGATGTCGCTAACGCTTCAATAACCGTTTGTTTGGAAATATTCGATATCGGTGGAAAAACCCCACCCAACCGACATCAACTCGCTGTTGAGATGTTTTTCATTATCAAAGGGGAAGGAGTCGCTAGTTGTGATGGAAAACAAGTCAACATTCAAGCAGGTGATAGTATTTTAGTTCCCCCAACCGGAACCCATATGATTGAAAATACAGGTTCGACTCGGTTATACACCCTCTGTATTATGGTTCCGAATGAAGATTTTGCAGAATTAATTCGTCGGGGAATACCTGTCGAATTAGACGAAGAAGATTTAACAGTATTGACTCGGGTTGATGGCTTTGCTGCGGCTTCAATGATTCATTTATCCTCTGTTTAAAACAGTCCATCCGCAGACATAAACCGATCACTTCCTAAATTGGCTAAAACTTCCGGTTCTACATTCAAAACATATCCCAATAACTGATTATTTTCCGTTATTCTAATAGCAGTCCCCGTGAGAACTCCATCGTCATCTGGATCGAGATCTTCGGGGGATATCCCTCCTTTCTCTAAAAAGTCAAGTGCATTGGGTACTGAAGATAAAACGATAGGAAGAATGAAGTTTGTGGTTACTCCAAAAGTTTCCAGACTGTTAAAAGTTTCAAAGGTAATCTCTTGTCGGGTTAACCCTTCTGTTAGTCCGATTTTATCATTAGCCGCATTAAAATCAGTAATAATTGCATCAGGAAGTTCTATTTCATCCGGTACTCCTGGAATTAAAGACAGCAAAGAATTAATGTCTTGAATTTGTCCGGCTTGATCGGTTCGCAACACAAAAACATCCCCAGCTTCACCGCCTTTATAAACATCAACTTCGCGATCGCCAATTAAAGTATCAACTCCTTCTCCTCCGACTAATAAATCCGATCCACTTCCACCCCATAACAAATCATCGCCTAAACTTCCATCTAATAAATCAGTATCTTTATTTCCGAATAAAGTATCTGCACCTGCTTGTCCAAATAATTCATCATTGCCTTGACCCCCATAAATGACATCCCCATTTTGTGACCCAGTAATGGTATCATTATCCTGAAAAGCTAATACTGTTGTAGAGGAGGAAGCCTGTTCGGAGGTTAGTGTATCATTATCAGGATTATTCGTGGCGAACCAAGCGGGAAGAGACTCTAATAAACCTGGAGTAAGTACCATAATAATCAGTGTGTTTTATTTTTAGAGATCATCATTTTTTCTAGTATAGTTCAATTTGCTATCAATGAGAATTATTAAGCAAACTCAATCAATGTTAACTCGGGATGGTGTCCGTTTGGATGCGGATATTTATCGTCCCGAAGAAACAGGAGAATTTCCAGTTTTATTAATGCGACAACCCTATGGGAGAGCGATCGCGTCAACAGTTGTTTATGCTCACCCGACATGGTACGCTCAACAGGGTTATATTGTTGTAATTCAAGATGTACGTGGACGGGGAACTTCCGAGGGTGAATTTAAACTTTTTTTGAAGGAAATAGCAGACGGAGAAGATAGTATAAATTGGGTGGCAAATTTACCGGGAAGTTCAGGAAAGGTCGGAATGTATGGGTTTTCTTATCAAGGAATGACTCAACTGTATGCAGCTTCTACCTGTCCAACTGCCTTAAAAACGATTTGTCCGGCGATGATTGGTTATGATTTATATGCAGACTGGGCTTATGAGGGAGGAGCGTTTTGTTTACAGGCAAATTTAGGCTGGGCGATTCAACTCGCAGCAGAAACGGCTCGAATTAAAGGAGATGAAACCCCCTATCAAGCTCTTTATAAAGCCTCACGTAATATACCTTTATTTGATCAAATTCCGGCTGTTCCAGAGATTTTAAAACTGTTGGCTCCTGATTCATTTTATCACGATTGGATTGAAGAAAATCAACCGAGTGATTACTGGAAAAATCTCTCTCCAAATCTCGATAATGTTGATTTACCGATCTTACATATTGGCGGATGGTTCGATACTTATCTACGAGGAACATTGAACNCACGTAATATACCTTTATTTGATCAAATTCCGGCTGTTCCAGAGATTTTAAAACTGTTGGCTCCTGATTCATTTTATCACGATTGGATTGAAGAAAATCAACCGAGTGATTACTGGAAAAATCTCTCTCCAAATCTCGATAATGTTGATTTACCGATCTTACATATTGGCGGATGGTTCGATACTTATCTACGAGGAACATTGAACTTTTATCACGAAAGCGTCAGTCACAGTCAACATCCTCAATATCTGATTATCGGGCCTTGGGCGCATCTTCCTTGGGGAAGAAAAGTGGGTGCAATAGATTATGGAATAGAAGCTGATAACCCCATTGATGAGTTACAAATTCGTTGGTTTGATTATTTTTTAAAAGGAATAGATACCGGAATTTTAGAGGAATTACCCATCACTTTATTTGAAATGGGAAGTAACCAATGGCGAGAATTTGAAACCTGGCCAAAAGCAGAGTTTAAATCCTATTTTCTGGTAACGAACGGACTGGCGAGTGTTCGGGAAGATGCGGGAATTTTACAGGAATTTGTTGAGCAAAATTCAACGGATATTTTAGTTCATGATCCTTGGCGACCTGTCCCTGGATTGGGGGGTCATGCAACATTTCCGGCGGGTTCTTTTGAACGTTCAGCCTTAGATTGTCGCAGTGATATTTTAACCTATACTTCGACACCTTTAGAAACCGATTTACATCTGGCTGGCGATGTTTTTGTAGAGGTTTATTGTGAAGCGGATACACCCAGTTTTGATTTATCTGCTGTGCTTTCTGAAGTGCGAAAAGATGGCTGTGTTTATAATTTCACTCAAGGTTATATTCGAGTTGAATCTTCAGAAAATCCAATTATAATTAGACTGCAAGCGACTTGTATTAAAATGGTCAAAGGAAATGCCATCAGGTTAAGTTTAAGTGGGGCTTGTTTTCCGGCTTATCCCGTTAACCCCGGTACTGGTCAACCTCCCAGTAAAACTCGTTTAATTGATGCTAAAATTATTACATTAACTCTATATTGTGGGGTTGATTTTACCTCAAAAGTTGTTTTACCTGTAGTCAATTTCCCCGATAGAGTAAGGACGTAAAATTTACGTCCCTACTTGATGCTAATGTTGCTAATTAGCTGGGAGTTTTCTGCAACCCAGGTCTTTCTTCTGGGAGAATTGCACCGACAACGGGGCAAACTTGCAGACAAATTCCACAGTCAATGCAGGTATCAAAATCAATCCAGAACCAGTCAGTACCCTTGGTATTTTTGCCTGGGCCTTCGTGAATACAAGCAACTGGACAAGCTGCAACACAATCTGCAACGCCTTCGCAGACATCAGTAACTATGGTATGTGGCATGGTGTGTTCTCCCTGTTTAGATCAGACGACAGGTATGACCCTAATCGATATCTTTTCACAAGTTTGAGATTACGGTTCACCCCCTATCAAAATTGATTTGACAGTGGGGTGAGATTTCAAACCTCTATTGATTATTGCAATAATCTCAAGCTTTTGGATATGTTCCTAACTCACAAGGCTGTTTCTCAGGGATTCTATCGATTCGGAAATTTGGCTGCTGTTTAGAATGGCAATCACTTTGTGCCATTCGTTCTCGAACCGAAATCGGCAACACAATCGGCCAAAATAGAGCCGCTCCAATTAATACAATCCAACAGGTTCTATCGGTAATTGAAACTGTAGAATCTTGAATAAACATCCAGAGGAGAGTGAATCCCACCGCTAGAGCGATTATTGTGTAGCCAGCAAGGTAATAATTAACCATGATCACAATCGCAAAATAATCAGTACAATCGGCTATCAACTCCTCACCTTTTTGGTAGACTTGACTCAAGTCAACTTTGTTTCTATTCTATCTACTGCATCATCCATTTGTCAGTCACTCTTTTGGATTAAATACATTCTTGCCACATCAGACTTTATGACTCAATCTCCAGATGTCAGACAATACGCCCCTGCAACAGAACGCAACCGCGAGCCGATTTTAGAGGTTTTGCAGCGAGTTTTACCAGCAAGGGGTATCGTATTAGAAATTGCAAGCGGAACCGGAGAACACGCGATCTTTTTTGCTCCTCATTTGAAAGCACATAAATGGTTGCCTTCTGACCCAGATATTAGCCATAGAGCGAGTATTCAGGCTTGGCAAAGTTATTTTCCCTCGGACAATCTTTATCCGCCCTTAGCCTTAGATGTGCGAGAATCAGTTTGGCCAGTTGAACAACCTCTCACATTGCATGAAATCCCATTAGAAAACAATCAAATTACTGCAATTGTTTGTATTAATATGATTCATATTGCCCCTTGGTCGGCTTGTTTGGGACTGATGGCGGGAGCGGGGCGGATTTTACCTGACGGGGGTATTTTATATCTATACGGCCCCTTCAAACAAGGGGGAAAACATACCGCAGAGAGTAATAAAATGTTCGATGAATCTCTACGTTTATCGAATCAGGAATGGGGAGTCCGAGACTTGGAAGAAGTAACAAATATCGCCCAAAATCATGCTCTAAAACACATCGAAACGATTTCAATGCCTGCTAATAATTTATCGGTTGTTTTTCAACGATGTTAACAGGTGTTACAAGATGTCCGACTAATCGATTATGATTATGTAGGGGCGGGTTCTAAACCATCTCTGAAACCCATTACTAAATTAAAAAACCCGCCCCGTCCCCAGAACACGCATTAATCAACCGGACATGGTTTTAGGGGTCGGGTGTATGGTATGAGATGATAACGGGTTGAGGGGCGGGTTTATATCAGTTATTTATGGGAGACATAGATTGTTGGGGAACCCGCCCCTACCAGAGATTTATTCTTCTTCGGATGTGACGCTGACTCGTTGCCCTATGGGGATTAAAATTGCAGTGAAAATCAACCCGACAGCCACACTAAACGCCAGAATAACTCCGACCGNTTATGGGAGACATAGATTGTTGGGGAACCCGCCCCTACCAGAGATTTATTCTTCTTCGGATGTGACGCTGACTCGTTGCCCTATGGGGATTAAAATTGCAGTGAAAATCAACCCGACAGCCACACTAAACGCCAGAATAACTCCGACCGGAATTTGTATAGACTCGAAGGTAAGAAACTTAATTGAGACGGGGGTCGCATTTTGGACTGAAACAATTGCGATCGCACTCATTCCAACCGCTAAAATCAGACAGGTTAAAATCGGGGATATGATTTTCATAGGAAAGCGGCTATCCAATCGCACGTCTAATCACTCTAGCGATCGCCAGTATATCACATCAAAATAGAGGATAGGAAACTGTAATTATGCTTCGCCAACGTTCTACACCTTGGATTCAACGCAAATCTCGCTTTATTATCGCAACGATTGCCGCTTTTGGGGCTGTTGTTACCGCTTATCTGACGATTGTCAAGTTGACGGGAGGAAGTGCCGCTTGTCCCGTAACAGGGTGTGACAAGGTGCTGTCAAGTCCCTATGCTGTCGTGTTTGGTTTACCGTTAGCTTTGTTTGGGTTTTTAGCCTATAGCGGTATGGGAACAATGGCTGTTGCACCTTGGTTGATTAACCCGGAGTCTCAAAAAGAATTACGTCAAAAAGCCGAATATTGGACTTGGTTGCTGATGTTTGCGGGGGGAGTCGCCATGATGATTTTTAGCAGCTATTTAATGTATTTAATGGCGTTTAAAATTCAATCTCTCTGTTTATATTGTATCGCTTCGGCTGTTTGTTCGTTGAGTTTATTTCTGTTAACGATTGTCGGTCATTCTTGGGAAGATATCGGTCAACTTATGTTTACAGGCTTAATTGTGGGGATGATCACCATTATTGGGACTTTAGGTGTTTATGCTCCCTTAAACAACCCTCAAGCAGGAACTCAAGAAACTTACGGCGTGACAACAGCATCTAATCCGGCTAACATAGCCCTAGCCGAACATCTGACTCAAGTGGGAGCGAAAATGTATGGGGCTTTTTGGTGTGATCATTGCAAAACTCAAAAGCAATTATTCGGAAAAGAAGCTGTTACGAAGCTGACTTATATTGAGTGTGATTCAAAGGGGAAAAACGCTCAACCCCAGTTGTGCCAAGCTGCAAATATTAAGGGTTATCCCACCTGGGAAGTGAACGGTCAACAGTATTCTGGGGTGCAACGGTTAGATAAATTAGCTGAGTTATCCGGTTATACTGGCTCACAAAGTTTCGGCAATCCGTAAACTTTTACCCCCTAATAAGTTAGGCAAGGATAAGCAGTTGTTCAATCGTTATTTTTTATCCTTGTCTAGTTTTTAATTAATTTTTCCTTTAATTCTTGACTCAAATCTCAATATCTCAATAATTGTAAAACTGTAAACTCTGCAACAAAGCACAAGCTGGGTTGTGATAAACAATCGAATCAGAAGCTCTGCGGAGATATTGAATGAAAAGACAAAAAAATGTTCCATCTACTTGTAAAAATTGCCGCTCCTATAAACCTGAAGGGCGACGTGGTGGCTTATGTCAATTGTTTCAAGTCCCGGTTCAGAGTGAGTGGGAATCTTGTTGTTTTGGAACTCTTCCCTTTAAAATTTCTTGGGAAAATAAAGAACCGGAGTTACAGGAAATCCCTGAAGTGATTGAAACGAGTTTTGAAGTCACGAGTTAATGGATGATTAAATGAGATCAAGTCCGGTTGATTAACTCTAATATTAGGGCTGGGGCGGGTTTAAACAGTGACCAGTGAACAGTTTACAGTGACCAGTCAACAGTCAACAGTCAACAGCGCGAAGTGCGAGCTTGGGGTTACGCCTGCGTAGAGCGCTTGCCTTGCGGCGGGCGCGGTTTCCGGCGAGAGCAAAGTTTGCAAGAGAGCAACTTCGTGCATAGAGTCAACAGTCAATAGTGATAACTGAGAACTAATAACTAATAACTGTAAACTGTAAACTGTAAAAGCTGGTAACTGATAACTGTATAACTGTAAACTGTAATGAACCCGCCCCTACAGAAATCCTATTTCTTGAATCGGATATAATATCACCTAGTAGTCAGGAACTCCGCCTTATTGCTAGGTGTCACAGGATAAGATATAGCAATCGGAAATCATTTGAAAATTGTTTAGCCCCCAAACCCCCAATAATGGGGGCTGTAAACTGGTAGGATTTTTCCGAATTATTTCACACTGCTATAGACAAGTTTTATGTCGTCTCAGATTTACTCTGCACCTGCTGAAAATAATACTCAAACCGTTTTCGCAATTGTTCAATCGTTAAATCTTTTGTCCAATATTCCACCAAGGCATGACCAAATGCCCAAGCATTTTGCTCCGGTTTACCGGGATTTTCTAATAATAACGGCCACAGCATTAGCAAGTCAAAATTCCGGCGATTTTTGCCTTCATCGGGATTTAACAGAGAAAACAAATCATATCCCATTTGTAGTTTCCCAATCACAACAGGTAACTGTTCAATCGGAATTTGTTCAGCCAGTAAATAAGCCAAAGTCGGGGAACCTGTTGAGAGGGTAGCAATATATTTGAGAATTGGACTTTTGACTAATGCGGCTAAACCTTGAGTCGTTGTCATTTGGAAAGTATAACGATCTATAATCTTAGCAGAGGCAACAGTACGAGCATCTAAATTGCGTAGAAATCGGGCTAACCGGAGTTGTTTTGTCGGCGAAATTAATTCTACTAAAGCAATCGATCGATTGCTTTAGTAGNGGGAACCTGTTGAGAGGGTAGCAATATATTTGAGAATTGGACTTTTGACTAATGCGGCTAAACCTTGAGTCGTTGTCATTTGGAAAGTATAACGATCTATAATCTTAGCAGAGGCAACAGTACGAGCATCTAAATTGCGTAGAAATCGGGCTAACCGGAGTTGTTTTGTCGGCGAAATTAATTCTACTAAAGCAATCGATAAAGCATCCATCCCCCAATCTTTTCGACTGCTATTTATATCTCCTGTTACTACAGGTAAAACCTGATGACAAACTTCTCCTAATCGTTCACTTCGATATTGGGTTGCTTCTCGAATTGCAATTTCTTTGGGGCGATTTCCACTTTGCCAATTATAGGGCGGTTCCCACTCTCGAAGGGGACGTAAACGATCCACTTGCGTTACAATCGTAATTGCCCGTAAATCTTCAACTTCTGCTTTTATATCTTGTAAAAAGTCTACATCCATTTGTAACGCTGGATCAAGAGCAGGGGTTACTAATAATAACAAATCCGTTTTGTTGATAAAATCTAACACTAAATCCCGCAAATCAGACCGATTAATTTGTTCATAACCCGGAGTATCCCACAATATTAACGTTTCGCCTGTGGGCGTTTGCCATTGATAACTTTGAATTTTATCGGTACTCGGTAAAACATCAACTTCGGCTT
The DNA here is from genome assembly GCF_000972705.2 of Limnoraphis robusta CS-951. Next base: position 15,655 of record NZ_LATL02000203.1, read on the forward strand.
TTTCGGCTTGAAATAAAGTATTGATTAAACTACTTTTTCCCGCTCCGGTTCGTCCAGCCAGTAAAATATTAACAGGTTTTTGTTCAACTTCTTCTGTGGGTTCTGCTTGTTCAAAAATCTCTCGTAGGGTTTGAGTTTGGGCTTTCGGTAAAGTTGGGGTTTCTGTGGAAAAAACAGACGCCGGAAGTTGAGTTCCTGAATACAATGTAATGGCTTGACGACTGAGATTTCTGAGCGCAACTTCTCGCAACATTTGACTCAAATTTACCAATAATTGTTGATTAGCTTGATCATTGTAGCGTTTACTGGCAACTCTTGCAGCAGCAGCAGCCGGGTTAATCACCCACATTGCCCAATTCCAAACTTGCCAAAGTTTACGCGCAGAAGGTTCTAATTTTTGGTAAACTTCAATGGCTTGGTAAGCTTGACCAACTGTTACTTGATTCAGGGCAGGGGATAACTGTTGCATCCACCGATCCATATCATCAACAGTACCACGAATCAGTCCATAAGCTTGGGGAATGTAGATATTTAATAAAGGATATTTGACTTCAGGATAGTAAGTATTAGCGACTGTGACAACGACATCCTGACATCGTTGCCAAAATGTGACCCAATCTTGCCAAACAGGTGCATCATTGCGAGTTTGTTCGATGATTTCTTGTAATTTTGTTTCTATTTGTTGAGTCGCTGCATCTCCGGCTAAGGGCGTTTCTGCATTGTCTAAACTGGCTTCGAGATCTTTATTCACTTCTGCTATCACTGCTTCCATTTGTGCGATCGCAGGTTTTGTCCATCGGACTATCAACCACCGCCAACCGACAAAAACTAGGGTAACAATTCCCCAGATCCAGTTAATTCCCCATTGATTAATTTGATATCCTGCTGCTACCAGGATGAAGATGACAACAGAAGCGATCGGTAAAGCTAGAATAACCCATTGCCAAGGTTTTAATCGCACCATAATATTATCCTCAGTCAAACTGCACCGTTTGTATCAAGTTTAGCGTGTTCGGGTTAAATCGTTGGCGGGGATTTGTTATAATAATCTTGAAAATTTGTTCGACAGTGACACCGTTACACCAATGATAGAACCAACGATTTTAGATAAATTTGCAGCCCTTCCTGACTCCCTGAAAACGGAAGTTGTTCACTATATCGACTTTTTGTTAGAGAAATACGTCCAGACATCGCCCCAACTCGAACCCCCGAAAAAAAAGCGTGAAGCGGGATTATTGAAAGGAAAAATTTGGATGTCGGATGACTTTGATGCACCGCTTGAAGACTTAAAGGACTATATGTAGATGTTGCTAGACACTCATACTTTACTCTGGTTTCTTGATGATAATCCCAAGCTAACCCCAGAGATTAGAGACACTATTGAGACTGCTGATACTGTGGTTGTTAGTATCATTACTCTCTGGGAAATTGCCATCAAGCTTTCAATTCAAAAGTTATCAATGGCAAACGCCCACAGGCGAAACGTTAATATTGTGGGATACTCCGGGTTATGAACANGACACTCATACTTTACTCTGGTTTCTTGATGATAATCCCAAGCTAACCCCAGAGATTAGAGACACTATTGAGACTGCTGATACTGTGGTTGTTAGTATCATTACTCTCTGGGAAATTGCCATCAAGCTTTCAATTCAAAAGTTAGAGTTACAGTTGGAATTTCAAGAACTACCTAGTTTGTTAGAACAGCTTAATATAACTGTTTTACCTCTAATTTTTGCTGATTTACAGTGTTATGCTAGTTTGCCACTTCATCATCGCGATCCCTTTGATCGAATGTTAATTGCACAGGCGATCAATCATTCTTTGGTAATTGTTAGTAGCGATAGGGCTTTTGATCATTATGAAATTCAGCGAGTTAGGTCAGAAAAGCTTTAAATTTTCTAACTGCTCAACAAACGTTAAACCGCAATAGCAACTCGGATTTGCTAGAATACTAGAATCATAGACAAACCTTGAGGTATTAAAAAATTAGCCCATGTCAATTGTAGTCAATCTAACTCCAGAAATTGAAGCCAAGCTTCGGGAAAAAGCCATACAACAAGGACGAGATATTTCTGTTGTTGCGGCTGAACTTATTACCGAAATTCTCGAAGGGGAATTGCAGGATACAGAGGAAGCGGTTAAGGGTATCCAGAAAGGATTGAATGACTTTGAAGCAGGTCGATTTCGTTCTTTTGATGAATTTGCTGATGAACAACGTAAGAAATATAACCTATCCATTGATTGATGAAATATCAAGTTGAAATTTCGAGTCTGGCTGAAGCTGAAGCTGATTCTGCGTTTCTTTGGATGTCTCAAATTACATCCATAAGTAAAGCGAGTAGTTGGTATGAAGGATTACTGAAAGCAATCTCTTCTTTATCAGAGATGCCAAGACGTTGTTCTTTAGCCNATTTGCTGATGAACAACGTAAGAAATATAACCTATCCATTGATTGATGAAATATCAAGTTGAAATTTCGAGTCTGGCTGAAGCTGAAGCTGATTCTGCGTTTCTTTGGATGTCTCAAATTACATCCATAAGTAAAGCGAGTAGTTGGTATGAAGGATTACTGAAAGCAATCTCTTCTTTATCAGAGATGCCAAGACGTTGTTCTTTAGCCAGAGAAAATGAATACTTTACCTTAGAAATTCGACAACTGCTTTACGGTAAGGGACGCAATCAATACCGCATTATTTTTACAATACTAGAGGATGATGAAGTTTCTTTAGTTCGTATTCTCCATATTAGACACACCTCACAGCAAGCCTTAAATCCGACGGAAGAAGAAACTGAATAAATTGAAAAGCTTTCAATTGTATAACTTTATTGGAAGGGTTAGAGTGATGGCGATCGCTCCTATCGCGTTACTCTTTATTTTACATAATTTTTCCTAAGCCTCTTCGGTAACATGGGGCGGGTTTATATAAATTATTGATGGGAGACATCAATTTTTGCTGAACCCGCCCCTACAAAAATTTTACCCAATTAAATAGGGTGGGCAATGAATACCCACCCCGAAAAAATTCAGACGTTAGAGTTAGTCAGGCTTGTTCGTTTTTGAGGAAACTTTCGACTTCCAAGCGGACTGATAGTAAATCGGACTTCCCGCGTTTGGAACAAAATGACAAGTCATGTAAGAGTTAATAAAACTCTTCCAAATGGGTTCGTCAGACTTGTGATAATATTCACCCAAAATCGGTTTAATTGCCTCTGTTGCGGTTTTCAAATGGTAGTGAGGCATATTGAGGAAAATGTGATGGGCGACATGGGTACCAATATCGTGATGAATGGAATTGATAAAACCATAGTCGCGATCAATGGTAGATAATGCGCCTTTTAGGAAATACCAATCTTCGTTCCGATACCAAGGAATATCTGCTTCGGTGTGATGTAAATAGGTAACAAGATCTAACCACATCACAAAAATGATATAGGGNATGGTAGTGAGGCATATTGAGGAAAATGTGATGGGCGACATGGGTACCAATATCGTGATGAATGGAATTGATAAAACCATAGTCGCGATCAATGGTAGATAATGCGCCTTTTAGGAAATACCAATCTTCGTTCCGATACCAAGGAATATCTGCTTCGGTGTGATGTAAATAGGTAACAAGATCTAACCACATCACAAAAATGATATAGGGAACGAGATAATATTTCAGCAGGAATAACCAGCCAAATTCATAGGTTAGGAAACCGAGAAAACCTACCATTAATACCCAGCAAGTTGCACTGGTGATAATATCCCATTTTTCTGAAGGACGGAATAGGGGAGTATTCGGAGAAAGATGAGAACCTGCCGGATGAAGGAGGTAAACTGGATAAGCCAATAAAGGGATATAAAAGCGGAATAGCTTTTCATACCAAGGCATTTGATCATACTGACTTTCAGAAACCGGATACCAGCTTTCGTCTCTATCAATATTTCCGGTATTGGCGTGATGAGTTCTGTGACTAATTCGCCAGCCATGATAAGGTACAAGGATGGGAATATGAGACAAATGTCCGATGAGATTATTCAGCCATTTTTGCTTAGAAAAAGAACCATGACCACAATCATGTCCCACCACAAATAACGCCCAAAACATGGTTCCTTGCATTAGCCAAAAAATCGGGAAAAAGAACCAAGAATCGAGGCTATAGGCGATCGCATACAACCCGGCAATAATGGAAATATCGAGAAAGAAATAACTCAAAGACTTCCAGACTGAGGGTTCAAAACAATGGGCGGGAATTGCCGCCTTTACATCTTGGAGAGTAAAAGGTAACTCTGTTGTAGAGGAAAATGAGGCGGTAATAGTCGCCTGACTAACAGTATTTGATTGCACGAAATTTCCGATTTTACTTGAGTTAAAAAAATCTACATTTTGGGTTTAACCTAACACATTCAGCCTGTGTTAGCCGCTATTTTGACTCTGCAAAAGTGTCCAAGCGGTAGAATGCCGACGAACCTTCAGCTTGTGATTTTCTCCTAAACTGGCTTGTTGAATGCCCAGTTTGGAAAGAGGGCTTTGACTCTGTTGCTGCATCAAAATGTTCCGTGTGTTAGGCCAAACTGCAAAATGCAATTCATAAACAATGTATATTCTACCTTGGGATGGTTGTAGTTTTGACAATTAATTGCTAAATTCTGCGGCTTAGGCTTTTTTTCTTCACAAGTCTGGCATCTGTTGCCGCCCAACTCGCTTGCTGCCCAAGTTTTTCACAGATTAGTCACGTTTTCGAGACGGTTTAGGATGCCAGTTTGCCATTCTGATGAATGTTTCGCATTTTTTTACAAGGCTTTTCCGTTATATTGAAAGGCGTTATCCCAAACCCAATCAATAACAGTTCTTGCTTGTTTTAAAGGGATAACGTGACAATATCCTTGTTGATCATAGGATAATAACGGCACTTCCGGTTCATTCACATGATCTTCTATTTTACCTCTAATTTCTTGCAAGTTGTTTAACGGGCCATGAATATCAAAGTTAATTCTAATTCCTAAGTTTTCCTTCATCCAACTCTCTATTTTAGCATCTAACTGTTCAGGGTTCAAGGGGTTTTGACTCGTTAACAGATGATAATAGACTAAAATTATTTCTTTGCATTCTTCTTCTTCGGCAATATCAATGAATCGCTGAAAAACACTATCATTATTCGCTAAATTTTTAAAAAATAGTGTATCGGTGACATCTTTTTGAAAGAGGATTTTCTTATTTTTGTAATGGCTATATTGTTTGAAAGCAAACCCGCCGAGCGTCATGGCTAAAGATAACGTTGCGACTAAAATCGGCATGATATCTTGAAGTTTATCCTGTTCTACATTTAAAGACTGAATTAAATCTCTAGCATTTAAAACCAGTAAGATTGCAGCAATCAGTAATAAAATATTGGGTAAAGTTTTTAAGATTAGAGGAATTGCCGCTCCAATTGCCGGAATTCCAAACAATAACCGATCTTTCCAAGTCATACTGGTTTTCAGATTGGGAAACAATAAGTCAAGATCGAACTTGGGAATATTTTTATAAAAATAGACATACATTTTGCCGGGTGTAAATTTGAGTTCATCTAATGCTTTATGGTTGGACTCTTTGCGGCGAAAATATCCTTTTCCTTTGAATTTAAGTAGTAAAACAATTCGTTCAAAAATATCAATCGTTCTTTCTTCCTCCCAAAAGAAGAACTTTTTCACTTTAATTGTTGTCGTGGTATCACCCCGATAATAGCAGATAAATTCCTCAAAGTCATTAAAATCAACAGAAGTGTGCAAGTTAATCAAAGACTTTTTTCCNTCTTTGCGGCGAAAATATCCTTTTCCTTTGAATTTAAGTAGTAAAACAATTCGTTCAAAAATATCAATCGTTCTTTCTTCCTCCCAAAAGAAGAACTTTTTCACTTTAATTGTTGTCGTGGTATCACCCCGATAATAGCAGATAAATTCCTCAAAGTCATTAAAATCAACAGAAGTGTGCAAGTTAATCAAAGACTTTTTTCCTAACGCTTGATGAACGATGGATTTTGACAAGCGAACATAATTCGCTCGTTCTAAAATATGGTTAAACGCCTCAATCACTTTGGACTGCATTTTGCTATATTGATCTAAACTGGGTTCTTCTAAGGGTTCAATATCAGCATTGGGGTTAAAAACGGCGTAGTTGTCTTTGATAATTTCGAGGGTTTGATGAAAACGAAAGTGATAAAAAGCCGATATAATTTCGCAAAACTCTTTAAAGGTTTGACTATCCTCCNTTCTAAAATATGGTTAAACGCCTCAATCACTTTGGACTGCATTTTGCTATATTGATCTAAACTGGGTTCTTCTAAGGGTTCAATATCAGCATTGGGGTTAAAAACGGCGTAGTTGTCTTTGATAATTTCGAGGGTTTGATGAAAACGAAAGTGATAAAAAGCCGATATAATTTCGCAAAACTCTTTAAAGGTTTGACTATCCTCCCGGTTTAATTTGCCATCTTTAAGACAGAGTTCGATAATATCGCTACGACGATAGGGAATATAGGCTTCTAGATTGATGTTATCAGTCATAATACGCTCATAATTTTGTAATATAATTACCCTAAAAACAGTTGATAAGCGGGATTTTTATTTTCATCCCAATAGCGATAACCGAGAGTATCCAGAAACGCTTGCCATTGTTCCATTTCTTGGGGAGGAACTTGCATTCCCACTACAATTCTGCCATAGTCTGAACCATTATTTCGGTAATGAAATAGGCTAATATTCCAGTTGGGACTCATGGAAGCGACAAACTTCATTAAAGCGCCAGGACGTTCGGGAAATTCAAAACGATATAATAATTCGTGGTGAGCCAAAGGGGAACGTCCGCCAACCATGTGACGCAAATGTAATTTGACCAATTCGTTATCGGTTAAGTCTAAAGTTTTCAATCCCTGCGCTTCAAAGCTTTCCATTAATTGTACCGCATCGGCACGGTTTACAATTTGAACTCCGACAAAAATATGCGCTTCTTTTTCGTCAGCAATTCGATAGTTAAATTCGGTTAAACTGCGCTTTCCTAAACAGTCACAAAACTGACGAAGACTACCGGGTTTTTCGGGAATTGTGACTGCAAAAATTGCTTCTCGACGTTCTCCGAGTTCAGCACGTTCGGCAACAAACCGCAAACGGTCAAAATTCATATTCGCACCACAAGCGACAGCAACTAACGTTTTATCTTGAATTTGTTCTCGTTCAACATATGCTTTTGCTCCCGCAATTGCTAAGGCACCGGCAGGTTCTAAAATCGAACGAGTATCTTCAAAAACATCTTTAATTGCTGCACAAGTATCATCGGTTCCGACTAATATAATTTCATCTACATATTGTTGACAAAGGCGAAACGTTTCATCTCCAACTTCGCGCACCGCAACGCCATCTGCAAACAGTCCGACTTGCGATAATTTAACGCGATGTCCGGCTTTAAGTGACTGCGACATGGCATCCGCATCAACAGGTTCAACGCCGATTATTTTAATTTCTGGACGCAAGCGTTTGACATAAGCCGCAATTCCTGAAATTAATCCACCACCGCCAATTGCCACAAAAATTGCATGAATCGGTTGTTGATATTGTCGCAAGATTTCCATGCCAATTGTACCCTGTCCAGCAATCACATCCGGGTCATTAAACGGATGAATAAAAGTTAAGCCTTTTTCGACTTCTAATTGACGAGCATATGTATAAGCTTCATCAAAGGTTTCTCCGTGTAATACCACCTCGCCACCTCTGGTTTTAACGGCATCAATTTTCACTTGGGGAGTGGTGACAGGCATGACAATAATCGCTTTTGTTCCTAAATAATTCGCCGCCAAAGCAACACCTTGAGCGTGATTTCCAGCCGATGCAGCTATCACCCCAACGGCCAGTAAATCTGGGGTAAGTTGTGCCATTTTGTTGTAAGCTCCCCGCAATTTAAAGGAGAAAACCGACTGCATATCTTCCCGTTTGAGGAGGAGTTTATTGTTCAGTCGTTTAGAGAGGTTGGGAGCGGGTTCTAACGGCGTTTCTTGAGCGACATCATAAACACGGGCGGTGAGAATGCGTTCGAGGTAGTTGCAGTGCATGGAGTTAAGCGAGTGCGAACAACAGACAGGGTATTATTTTACAGGATTTTTGTTACTTTTATGTCAGTCCGATTAAAAGTTAATGGTTTTACAGATTGATGTTATAATGATAAAACAGATTGAATATTGTTATAGTTTAAATAAAATTTACAATTTACTCAAGCGATCGTTTAAAATGTATTGTAGAGAAGAATAGGATCTAAGTGCAGCCTATCGTCAATCTTTTCGATCCGTTAATTTCTCTCAATTTAACCGTTCTTGGTTCAACATCAACTCACCATTCGGGATCAAAACTGAGTTGTGTTTTGAGAGATAAAACTTGGCTATCATCGCCTCATCAGGGTGAAAACTTAGTAATTTTTAGAACGTTTTTTTGGAGGAATGACTCATGGATAAATCCATTATTCAGTTAGCTGACGCACTTCCCACCGATAATATTACGGTCAAAGTGTTAAAGGCACTTGATTATATCATGCCCGGTCAGTGGAATAATTTAGTCGG
>NZ_LATL02000204.1 GCF_000972705.2 Limnoraphis robusta CS-951
GAAGAAAGCTAATTCCCCCTTTTTTAAGGGGGGCGAGGGGGGATAAAACTCAAAAAGGAGAACACATTTATGTCTGTAAAAACGCTAAAAATTAACGACATTGACGTTGCCGTAGAAGAAGGTTCAACCATCTTAGAAGCCGCCAAAGAAGCCGGGGTTCATATTCCCGTCCTCTGTCATTTAGAAGGAATTTCTGATGTGGGGGCTTGTCGATTATGTTTAGTTGAAATCAAAGGAATTAACCGATTACTTCCCGCTTGTGTCACCGAAGTTGCAGAAGGAATGGAAGTGACAACCCACACTCCCCAACTGCAAGACTATCGTAAAATGGTGGTAGAATTGTTATTCTCAGAAGGGAATCATTTCTGTGCTGTTTGTGTGTCAAATGGCAACTGTGAACTGCAAGATGTAGCAATAGAAGTGGGGATGGATCATACTCGTTTTCCCTACATATTTCCTAAGCGAGAAGTTGATATTTCTCATACACAATTTGGCATCGATCATAACCGTTGTATTCTCTGTACTCGTTGTGTTCGAGTCTGTGATGAAATTGAAGGCGCCCACGTTTGGGATGTTGCTGGACGAGGTGCTGATGCTAAAGTAATTACGGGATTAAATCAACCTTGGGGTCAAGTGAGTGCTTGTACCTCTTGTGGGAAATGTGTTGATGCTTGTCCAACAGGTTCAATATTCCGTAAAGGATCGACAGCAGCAGAAATGATTCACGATCATTCTAAGCTTGATTTTCTAGTAACTGCACGGGAGAAAAAAGAATGGCTAAGATAAGATTTGCAACGATTTGGTTAGCGGGTTGTTCCGGTTGTCATATGTCATTTCTAGACTTAGATGAATGGCTAATTGACTTAGCAGAAAAAGTTGATGTTGTGTTCAGTCCAGTGGGCAGTGATATCAAAGAATTTCCCGAAAATGTTGATGTTTGTTTGGTCGAAGGGGCGGTTGCCAATGAAGAAAATTTTGAATTGTTAAAAAAAGCTAGAGAACGGTCAAAATTGCTCATTTCTTTTGGAGACTGTGCAGTAACAGCCAACGTTCCCGCCATGCGAAATATGTTAGGGGGTTCTGAACCTGTTTTAAAACGTTGTTACTTAGAGTTAGGTGATGTCACGCCGCAAATTCCGAAAGACCCCGGTATCGTCCCGGAACTACTTGATCGGGTTCGCCCCATCCATGAAGTCGTGGATGTCGATTTGTTTTTACCGGGGTGTCCGCCCTCTGCCGATCGCATTAAAGCCGCGATCGCACCCTTATTAGAAGGGGAAAAACCCGAAATGACCGGGCGAGAAATGATCAAATTCGGATAAAAAAAGGATAATTTTTTATGTCTAAAACAGTTGTCATTGACCCCGTGACCCGAATAGAGGGTCATGCTAAAATTTCAGTCTATTTAGATGATGCGGGCGAAGTTGAAAATGCTCGGTTTCATGTGGTCGAATTTCGCGGCTTTGAGAAATTTTGCGAAGGTCGCCCAATGTTTGAAATGGCGGGAATTACCGCTAGAATTTGTGGAATTTGTCCCGTTAGTCACCTACTCGCTTCTGCAAAAACAGGCGATAAAATCTTAGCCGTACAAGTTCCGCCTGCGGGTGAAAAACTGCGGCGCATGATGAATTTAGCCCAGTTAACTCAATCCCATGCGCTATCATTTTTCCACCTCAGTAGTCCTGATTTTCTCATCGGTTGGGATAGCGATCCGGCTAAACGAAATGTGTTTGGATTAATTGAATCTGACCCAGATTTAGCCCGGAGTGGAATTCGCCTGCGTCAGTTTGGTCAAACAATTATTGAAATATTAGGCGCGAAGAAAATTCATGCGGCTTGGGCGGTGCCAGGAGGCGTGCGATCGCCCTTATCAGAAGAAGGTCGAACTTGGATAAAAGACCGTCTTCCCGAGTCAAAAACCACCGCAGAAAATGCCCTGGTTTTGTTTAAAGACTTGCTGGATTCTCACTTTACCGATGAAGTAGATGCCTTTGGAAAATTCCCCTCATTATTTATGAGTTTAGTTGCAGAAAATGGCAACTGGGAACATTATGGCGGTCATCTGCGATTTATTGATAGTGATGGCAATATTGTTGCCGATCATTTGAGTGAAGATCATTACCAAGAATTCTTGGGAGAAGCGGTTGAAAATTGGTCTTATCTCAAGTTTCCCTATTACAAACCGTTAGGATATCCTAATGGAATTTATCGGGTTGGGCCGTTAGCCCGGTTGAATACTTGCGATCGCATTGGTACCCCAGAAGCCAACCGAGAATTACAAGAATTCCGCGATCGCGCAGGTGGACGAGTTGCCACTTCTTCCTTCTTTTATCACTATGCAAGACTGATTGAAATTATCGCTTGTCTAGAAGAAATCGAACATTTAGTGAATGATCCAGATGTCGTTTCTTCACGGGTTCGGGCGACTGCCGGGATTAATAATTTAGAAGCAATTGGCGTCAGTGAAGCCCCACGCGGAACGTTATTTCATCACTACAATGTCGATGAAAATGGGTTAATTGAGAAGGTAAATTTGATTATTGCCACCGGACAAAATAACCTCGCCATGAATAAAACAGTCACGCAAATTGCTAAACATTATATTCATGGAAACGAGATTCCAGAAGGCTTATTAAACCGGGTAGAAGCGGGAATTCGCGCCTACGATCCCTGTTTAAGTTGTTCCACTCATGCCGTCGGTCAAATGCCTTTACAGGTGCAATTAATTCGCCCTGATGGTAGTATTGCTAATGAGGTTTTCCGCAATTAATTCTAACTACCTCAAAGAAAATTGAACCACAAAGACACAAAGTCACGAAGATTTTTTCTCTTAGTGTTCTCTGTGTCTTCGTGTTTTTTATTCTTTCTGTTCTTCTAGTTTGGTTTCCCGAACATACAAAAAGAGGGGAAGGGCAAAGGAATAAGCTATTAAAAAGCCAATCAAAATATAAATAAACCCGAACTTCATATTTAAACGTTTAGACTCAAAATATATCCAAATTGACCCAACAACTGTTGCAATAAACAGGTCAAAACTAATCGATTGCGTCGCTAAGTTACCCGAAGAAGCCGCCACAAATTCCGCTAAACTTCCCGTGAGAAAAAACTGAATATTGTAATACCAGGGAAAAATTAAACCCGCAATAGCCAGGATCAGATAAATTATTTTTTTGATGTTCATAATTTTTGTTTCTCTTTACTGATAAGATTATTATAGAGACAGATCGAGTCTAAATAAAGCTACCTTCATGCCCGCTAGAGACCTCTATCACGATACTGTCCGCACTGCTTTGATTAAAGAGGGTTGGACAATTACAGACGATCCGCTTATCCTCAAGATAGGGGGACGTTCCACGTTTGTAGATTTGGGGGCGGAAAAACTCATTGCAGCTGAACGAGATTCTGAAAAAATTGCTGTTGAAATCAAAAGCTTTCTGAGTCCTTCTCTAATCAATGACCTTGAAAGTGCCTGGGGACAATTCTTCTTGTATGCTAGAACACTGCAAAAAATGGAACCAGACCGTTATCTTTATCTTGCTGTTAGTAACAATACCTTTAACACTATATTTCAAGAGGAAGCTGGAAAACTTCTGTTAGAAGAACCTGATTTTCGTATTATTGTTTTCAATCCAATTGCTGAGGAAATAATCTTATGGAAACCTCAAATAAATTCTTAGATGAATGGCGTAATCAATTGGAGAAAATTCTTCAATATTATGCAGATCTTCCCTATCGTTATGGTGATGTCGTTACATCTTTGATTGTTAGTCGCGATTGCAACCATTTTCTACTCATCCATGAAGGTTGGGAAAATAACCTTAGAGTTCATGGCTGTATTGTTCATGCAGAAATTCGCAATGATAAAATCTGGATTCATTATGATGGAATTGAAGACGGAATTACAGATGAACTCGTTGCTGCTGGAGTCCCTAAAGATCATATTGTTCTTGCTTTTCATCCTCCCGAAGTTCGACAATATACGGGATATGCGATCGCGTAGTTTCTGTTATTAACCTCTCCCCCAGCCCCTCTCCTGCGAGGCGAGGGGAGTGAATTTTGTAAGTAAATTAATGACTATTACATCAAATCCGTAAAATTACTGAGATTTTTAACGCTATCCTAAACAAAAAACTTTTAAAAGTTCCGTATTATTACTATGGCTTATTTAAGCTTTTCGGTTTAATCTTGATCTTAAGGGCTTATGTGAACAGGCATAGACCGTGATGGGTGTTGAAGCTGTTTTTCCATCGGTTTCAGCATTAGTCGATTTAATTTTTATGTAGGAGAAACAACAGAAATGAATACACTTAATCTTGATGAATTAGCAAAACAAGGAAATCCCAAAGCAATAGCGGACTTAATGAATTCTACTTTGCAACCCCAAGGAATTCGGATTTGTAAATCAGCTATTAAAGATGAATGCTTGCAGCTATTGCTAGAAAGTGAGAAGATTAAAGATAAAGATAAAATTGTCAATTTTATACAAACCAAGATGACTGAACTTTCGGTCAAGTCTATCAAAGAGATCAAAATTTTAAATCGAAGGAAAGGTAGTAGTGAAACAACCTGGTACGAAAAAATTAGTATCAAGAGTGAATCAAAATTAGATAGTCAACCAACGGCAACAATAAATCAATCTCAATCATCAAGTTCTATCCAAAAAAACTATCAATTCCGTCAAACCGCTAAGATTGATAATCCTTATAACTCACAAAAAACAGTTAAAGCTCAATCCAAGAATGGTAGGATTAGCTTGAAAGAGTGTTTTTACATTATAATTTCTCCTATAATCATTATAATTTCTCCTATAATCATTATATGCCATATTTTATGGGTTGCTGCAATGCTTGCCCCTGTTCTTCTAATCATTATATACCATATTTTATGGATTGCTGCAATGCTTGCCCCTCTTATTCTCATATTCTTTTTATTTTCACTGCTTTGAATGATATAGAACCCAGTTTTTTAAAGGGTAAAACTCAAGAGCTTAGTTGGATAGAAAAATATAAATACTTCAAAGAAGACTATGAAATGTTACAGTCAATGATTCAAGAATACGACAAGTTGAAGCAAGGAAGTATCTAAACTGTTTTCAAGTTTCTCGTTTCATGTCGAAACCCATAGAATAAGCCCGAACAATCATATTAAAATAGGTAAATGGTTACAATTTCACAAGTGCGGGGAATGTTGTTGGAAGAAGCCTTGCTGTATTTACTTCGGCTGTCTGGTTATCAGACCATTGAAGAAGCTAGTCGTGATGAAACACTATATAAAGGAAATTCAGGTTTAGAAGTTCTGGGACGTGGGGGAAAACATCAAATTGATGCAATAGCCAATTATACTATTGCACACCCATTTTCTCATCCTCAGAGGCTACTGCTTGAAGCAAAATTTCATAACAACAATAAAAATAAAACTGGTATTGAAGTAGTACGCAATTCTGTTGGTGTTTTGAAAGATGTCAGTGAATATTGGGTTTCAAGAAATAAAGTACCACCCAAAGCCCGATATCATTATCAATATGCTATTTTTTCGACTTCAGGCTACACTTCTCCGGCTCAAAAATATGCCTATGCTCAAGATATTTATTTAATTCCTTTATATAAATCAACGTTTTTTCAACCAATTCTTAATGCTATCCATGAATTTGATCCTGATTTTGATACTCAAGCTGTACCCAAACAGTTTTTAACTCGACTCCGAAGCACTATTAGAAATAGTCTTAGACATGAAGAAATTAATCTTGGCTGGTTATGTGATATAATTCCATATAGTGAATTATCCTACCCCTACCTATTAGCTGTAAAAGTTTACAAATCAATCCAAAAATTTTGCCGAACCTGTCATCAATTAAACGGAGCATTACTAGCGATGATATCAAGGCAATTTCCCTTGTTTTTAGTACCTAACCCTGATAATAACCCAAGAATTAACGACTTAGAGAAACGGAAGTTCCGTTATAATGTAGAAATTGACTACAATGAGGAAGGAGGGTATCTACGAGACAGTGTTACGAAAAAAAGTCTTTTTTCTTTTGATTTACCTCAAGAATTATTCAAACTTTACGCAAGTCAAGGTCTTTTTTCAGAAACTTCAGACTTTAACCATGAAGCCGATTATCCGTCTGGAATTCAGGCAATAGTAACGTTGGATAATATACCTCGTGTTATTACGTTTCAATTGGAAAAAGGATGGCTTAATAAAATTATATCTGAGTAGGATTTTTTGAGCCTATAAATTATTTTGTTCCTCTTTTAAAACTGCTTGTATTTATACTTCCAAATCTGACAACAGATCTGCTAAACTCGTATTTTATACTCTAAAATTTTTAGAAATCCTAAAATCAATATGATGAATTCAAACCCAAAAAATACTCAAAAAACTGTCTTAGTGTTGGGATATGGTAATCCCATTCGGCGAGATGATGGAATTGGACAAATTGTAGCAACGGAAGTTGAAAACTGGAATATTCCCAATGTGAAATGTTTAGCACTCCATCAGTTGCTTCCTGAAGTTGCAGAAACTTTATCTCTAGTCGATCTTGCTATTTTTGTGGATGCGTCGATAACAGGAGAAACCGTTGAACTTTTACCTCTAAAACCTTTAGAAACAACTGAACTTAACTGGGGACATCATCTCAATCCTCAATCTTTATTAACTTTAGCAAAAACTCTTTATCACAAAACGCCTGAAGCTTGGTTAATTTCGGTTCCGGGTGTTGATTTTGAATTAGGTGAAAATCTCTCTGAAACAGCAAAACAAGGTGTAACAATTGCGTTAGAAAAAATCAAACAGTTAATCACTTAAATATTGTCTTTTATCCATTGTCGGAACTCCCGTACAGCTTGACTTCTTCCTTGAGTTAACGCTTTCTCCACAACTGTATTCATCAACTCAATGATTGGAATCCCCGGAAAATTAGGGCTGGTTTCAGACTTGACATATTCACCGAATTGGAGTAAATTAATTTCCAAACCTTTTTGACTGTAACGCCAAAGTTCAGGAACCCCTAACAGACGATAATTATCAAACTTTGTCCGAGAGGTAATATCAATTTCAATCGCGAGATCAGGAGGCGGATAAACGGTTAAATTAATCCGATTTTTACCAATCACTGCTTGATGATTTCGAATATAAAAACAGGTATCTGCTTCTAGGGCTTGGGTCATTTGTTCACTTTTAAACGTCGTTGAACCCAAGGCTTCAAAATCAATATTCAGCGCATCTAATAAGATTTTAAATAAATCACCAATTATTTCTTTATCCTTTTCATGTTCCAATGAAGGTGTGATCATTTCTAACACTCCATCACTATAAGACAACCGAGAAGCACGGCTTTCTCCTAATTCCTCTAAAATTTGTTCAAATTCATGCCAAGAAATATCTTTCAGTAAGATTTGATGACCAGGTGGTACAATAATCTTTTGAAGATCAATTTTCATCCTTCCTCAAACTCCTAAATAAAATTAAAACTTAAAATCTAATTCATCGTCGTCTTCTGGTTCAGATAATTCTAAATCGGTGGGTTTTTGACTGAGTAAATAAGAGCGACCCGGATGCACTAAAAAATTTCCTCGTACCGCAGCCCGTCCGAGTAACATCCGAAACCCCATCACATCTCGATTGGTTAAAGTCAGTTCAATAGGCCATCGTTGTTGCTGCAATTCAACTGTTGTTAAAATCGCAATTCTTTTTTCAGCATGACCCCCAGAGTTACGAACTTCTCGTTCATCTAAAATTTCAGCTTCTGCGGTGATTGTTTTCGATGCACTGCGTTGAAAAGGGTGCATTTGAAAACGAACTCTGTGCTTTCCATTTCTCGAAAACGTTTCGACATGAAAAGCATGAATGGCGGAAGAACGAGCGCCTGTATCAATTTTTGCTTTGATTGCAGTCACGCCGAGTTCAGGTAGCGCAATCCACTCTCGCCAACCGATGATTGATAATTGTTTTTGTTTTGACAATTTCAACTTTATTTAAACTTTTTCATTAGGACTCTAATTTTAGATTTTATCTCAAATGGTATCTAAAGTCACGGGATTGAAAAAATTTATGCACAAAAATAGGATGGTGTTCAGTTTGAGGCAACACGTTTTTTGAAATAAGGTTTAAAATCTATCAAGGATGCCTCTACTTAGTCAATCTTCTCGTAATTTTATTACCATGAGGAGCGGTCATTGAACAAACAAACTCTAGATTAATTTTATTTAAAACAATGAAGAAATTCTTTAAAGCTTTCCGATGGTTTCCCTTGGGGATTTTATCGTTTGTCTTGAATTCATTTTCAGTTCAAGCGGCTGAACGCATTTATATTGACTATGGCTCAATGGAAACTTCCGTTTCAGTTACCGCTTTAGAACGTTATGCCAAGGAAAATAAAATAGAGCCGGAACTTTCTCCCTATCTTAATCTTTTAAGCTTAGAAGAACAAGAACAACTGCGGCAACTCTTACAAATACAGTTATCCTTTAATTATCAACAGCTTGAGCAAGCTTTTAAAGCTAAAATGGGAGAACTTTTGTTTGAAACAATCGGAGAAATGATTCAAGTAAAAGATGATCAAAATGGCGCGGAGGCTCTGCAAAATGCTGTTTTACAAGCAGCCGCCAATTCTGAAGGTTTAACGCCCCTCAATATTATCCGTCAATTTCCCGGTGAAATTCAGATCGATATGGTTAAACTTCAAGAATTATTTGACAACTTCTCTCTTTTAAAACAAGATACTTTATCTTTAGTTAAAACCTTAGAAGGAATGACCGGAATAGAAGCAAAACAGGAGCCAGAAACAGACTTTTCGCAGTTAGCTGATATTCGCCAAATGGGTAAATATCAGGTTTCCCGAGAAACGCTAACCCTAAAAGATTCTAATCGCGATCGCGAATTTTTGGTTAATCTTTATTTTCCCACCCAATTACCAGGAGAACCAGAATCTACCCCGGTTATCGTGATTTCTCCCGGTTTGGGTGCCACTTCCGAAACCTGGCAACATCTTGTTCAACACTTAGTTTCTCATGGATATGTCGTCGCAACGGTGCATCATCCTGGAAGTAATTTTAGCCATTTGCAAGGGTTTTTTGAAGGGCAAAAATCGGATGTGTTTGATGTCCAAGAATTCATTAATCGTCCTCTCGATATAACGCAAGTTCTCAATGAATTAGAAAACCTCAATCAATCTCAATTTCAAGGAAAACTCAATCTCAAAAAAGTGGGAATTGCGGGTCAATCTTTTGGAGCGTATACAGCCCTGGCTTTAGCGGGAGCCAAAATCAACTTTGATCAGCTTAAAAAAGATTGTCGTTCTCCCATTGAACTCTTAAATCTTTCCCGTCTTTTGCAATGTCAAGCCCTCAGCCTGCCCAATCAAAACTATAACTTAAAAGATCACCGAATTGCTGCTGCTTTTCTCGTTGATCCGGTGAGTCGTAGTGTTTATGGAGAAGCCAGTTTAAGTCAAGTGAATATCCCCATTTTTTGGGGAGCGGGAAGCCATGATCAACTCACACCTGTGATGCTCGAACAACTGCATTCTTTCACTTGGTTATCCTCAGCCAATAAATATTTTGCACTGATCAAAGGCGGACAACACCTAAATCTAAACTTTGAAGCTTTAAAAGAATTTGAATCTTTAGAAGAAGAAGCCTTACCCGAATTAGTCAGTGAAAACTTACCGATGATCGAATCCTATGTTAATGCGATGAGTCTAGCCTTTTTTCAAGTTTATGTCAGTAATCAGACGAACTATCAACCCTATTTGCGTTCCTCCTATGCGGCTTGGATCAGTCAAGAACCCCATACCCTGAGTTTCTTATCCTCATCGAATTCACATCAGTTAACAGAAGTTCTGACTCAAATGATCGGAAGTGCAAACAAATAACCCGGAAATTCTAAAAAGTGACCTGAATTATCTATACTAATATGATACTTCTCAAGTCCGATGCAAGATGAACAAGCGAGTCAAGTTAGCCCGAGTCAGCCTAGTGAGTTTGCTGTCTTCGGGTTTAGTCTTAGCCTGTGGAATATTGCCGACTTTATTTAAACCGAAAGTCGCTTTGGGTGCCGAACAGATTACCTTCTCTTATCCGCCAATCGATGTTTATATGTCGGTTGATAACTTAGAAACTTTTGTTAATGAAGGGAAAATAACGGGTGACTTTGGTCTTTATGCAGGATTAATTGGTAAAAACAGATTAGGGAGTTTTCGTCAAGTCTTAGGACAGCGTTTTAATGTCAATCCTGATCTGGTTGCGCTTGCGGTTAAGATGCCGCTTGCTGATCCTTTATTTCGACAAATTGGGCAGGTTTTACAAGTTGATTCTAACACAAATGGTTCAGAAGCTTTACGCTTGGCAATTATCACGGCGGCGGCTGATCCGGAAGGGTTCACGTTATTAAATATCATTCGGAAATTTCCGGCTGAAAGAATTCGAGTGAATGCTAATCTAATTTTGCAATTAGCCGATGAATTACCGATTCTTTTTGGGTATCGAGAAGCTGCAACTCAAGCGATTATTCAACAAGCAAAAATTGAAGCCGAGGCTGAACCCAAAGTTGATTTTTCTCAATTGATTGATTTCCGAGAACCCGGGCCTTATAAACTCACGAAAAAAGAAGTGAGTTTTCAAGTTCGGAATATTCGCCAAACGGAGACAGGTTTAGCAGATTCCTATCGACTCGATGTAGATTTTTTAATTCCAGAAGGACTGACTAAACCTGTTCCTTTAATTATTTCGAGTCATGGTTTTGGTTCCTATAAAGGTCACGATAGTTTAGCCCGACATATTGCATCTTATGGCTATATTGTTGCGACTCCCGAACACATTGGCAGCAGTTTAGGATATCGGGAAGCCTTTATTCGAGGTGAGGTGGGTTTACTGCTGAGTCCGATTGAATATATCAGCCGTCCTTTAGACATTATCTATCTATTAGACGAAGTTGAAAAATTAGTAAAAACCGATCCATTCTGGCAGAAACTGATTGATTTTAATCAAATTGGAGTGATTGGCAATTCCTTTGGAGGAACAACCGCTTTAGCATTAGGCGGTGCAGAAATTAATTTTAATCGATTGAGCCAAGAATGTAACCCGGATAACTTCACCTTAAATCTGTCTCTTTTACTGCAATGTCGAGCGGTTTATCTGCCTCAAAATAACTATGACTTGCGTGATTCTCGGATTAAAGCGGTTGTGGCGGCGCATCCCCTAACCAGTGCATTATACGGGCCAGAAGGGATGAGTAAAGTGGAAGTTCCCACCTTAATGGTTGCGGGTTCAACAGATATTGTCACTCCGGTTGTTCAAGAACAAATTCATCCGTTTTTATGGTTAAAATCCCCGGATAAATATCTTGCTTTATTGAATCCGGGGACTCATTTTTCTTCAACTTTGCGTTCCGATACGAAAGGCGTTTCCAGTATTCCTAAATTTATTATCGGGACAAATTTTGACTTAGGAAGACCTTATTTTTTTGGTTTAAGTACGGCATTTTTTAATGTCCATCTCAAACAACGTCAACAAGATTTACCCTATCTCAGTTCTTCTTACAATAAATCTCTGAGTCAGGAAGGCTTAGATATTAACTTTATTCAATCACTGACTCTAGAACAATTAGAAACCGCCTACGGAGCGCCAGCACCTGCTCCCCTTTTACCCAAATCTCCAATTGTTGCTACACCTCCTCCGCCTAATGAAACTGTTTTAGAGGAAATTAAACGCACAGGTGTTTTAAAAATAGCCATGAGACGGGATGCGGCGCCGTTTGGCTATATTGATGATAAACAAAACTGGACTGGTTATTGTTCAGAATTGGTCACATCTTTGGCTAAACATTTAACCGAAACACTAGATACACCCGTTGAAGTTGAACTGATTAGATTTCCTTCAAACTTAGATAATCGCTTTCAAATTGTTAGCAATAGAACGGTTCATCTCGAATGTGGCCCGAATTCAATCCGCAATAATATTTCCGGTGTTTCCTTTTCTAAAGCTTTCTTTATTAGCGGAACTCAGTTTTTAATTCAAACCAAAAATGAAGATAAAATTAAACCCAACAGTAATCTGAACGGAATAAAAACAGGAGTCTTAAGAAACTCAACCACTGAACAATTCATGCGACAGCAATATCCGCAAACCCAAAGGATTTATTTTCGAGGAGAAAACGCCATTTCAGAAGCCGTTAAAGCTGTAACCAATGATCAAATTGATGCCTTTGCGAATGACGGAATTCTCACCCTGGGAGAACTGTTTAGACAAAAACTACCCTTTGAAAACTATACCTTAGTTCCTGAAGATCCCCTAACTTGTGATTTTTATGGTTTAGTTCTGCCCGATAATGATATCCAGTGGCGAAGAACGATTAATACTTTTATTGATAGTGAACGCGCCGAACAAGTTTGGGGAAGCTGGTTTACCTTTGCGTTTCCCTATGTCTTATTAAACCTAGATTATTGTGTGAATCGCTAACTTTCGGGCTTTTTCGGGTTAAAATTGCTCGTATACAGAAAAAGTCTAATTTTGAGCAAGTGGCTTTTCCGAGATGACTTCAAAGGCTTGTATCTGGTGAGAACAACGGAAAACGAGATCACGCCTGTGGACGATCACAACTATGATTATCTTAATCAGCGATCGTCTGAATGTCTTTGCGATGGATTACGGCACGTCTCCGACAAACAGGCAGGCTCCGGCATCCTTCCCCTAACTTGCTTGAGACTCCTATGAGCAACCCTAATTCTTTACTGCACGATTTGCTGGAAAATTCCGACTTTCCCAACCTGCGGACACAGGTTTATTTTAAATCGACTCTAACGGCTCTGTCTCACGCAATTGAAGACTTAGTGTTAGCCCGATCAGACGCCGCTTTGGTGATTGCCAGTTTTCAACAAGAGCGTTTTTATCGGCAAGAAATTCGTCGCTATCGCCAAATTGCTCAACATAGTGATCAGGTTTATGTTTTAGCGGTACCGGAAGCGAAATCTGACTGGAGTCTCAACAGGGAACCCTATGAAATTCTTGCCCTACAACCGGATGACGCCCTCGCCAAAGAATGGCATTTAGTGATTGTCGCCGAACAGTACAGCGCTTGTTTAGTGTGTCGAGAAGAGTCGGAAGATGGAAATTTCGTCGATCAAGCCAGGCGATTTGAAGGATTATGGACCTTTGATCCTCAAGTCTGTCGTTCGGCGGCAGGCTGGCTTTTAGAATATATTGTCGCGGACTGTCCACAACTGAGAACCAAAGTAGAACGTGCTTACCAACAATACCAACTGACGATCAATCCATCGGAATCGGTTGCAATACCAACCCCGCAGGTTATTGAGGCGGAAATCTTCGCCCAGCGCTTAGTCACCTATTTGCAAACCAATCAATATAAACTCCTCAAAGCCTACCGTGCGATCGCAGATAAAGAACGTCGAGAACGTCTGATTAACGTGATTGCTACGGCGATTCGCAGTTCCCTGCACTCCCATGAGATTTTCGCCATTGCGGTGCAGGAGATTGGCGAAACGTTTGAAAATTGTCGTTGTTTGCTGTATCGTTTGAGTTCTCGAGTCCGAGAGGCTGAAATTGAATATGAGTTTTTACCCTTGGGAATGTCAGCCTTAAAAGGACAATCTTGGTCTTTAATAGATAATCCCTTGTTTGTGGCGGTTCAGGCTCAAGATCGGGCCTTAGCGATTGATGATGTCTCTCAAAATGCCTATTTATTAGAACATCCGCAACTGAAAGCCAAGATTGAACAAGCCAATATTCAGGCTTGGTTGTTAGTCCCGATTCGCTATCGGGGAACCCTCTTAGGGATGATCGAGTTGCATTATGGCGGAGGATCACAACCCTATCATTGGCAGGCTGAGGATATTGCCTTACTCGAAGCGATCGCGACTCAAATTGGCGTTGCTCTGACTCAAGCTCAAGCCTACGCTAATTTAATCTCACTCAATGAACAACTCGAAGCGATTGAACGAATTCAAAATAACTTAATTGCGATTGTTGCTCACGAATTACGAACCCCACTTTCAACGATCCAAATTTGCCTGGAAAGTATTGCCAGCGAACCCGATATGCCGATAGAATTTCGTCAGACGATGCTGGATATGGCCTTAATCGATGCCGAACGACTGCGCCGCCTGATTCAAGATATTCTCACCCTTTATAAGTTGGAAAGCGGTAAAACCTATCGCCGTCCCGAACCGATGCAACTCCAAGAAGCTTTAGAGTTTGCGCTTTGTGGTCTGAGGGGGATTTGGGGAAGGGATCACTTGCCGACCATCGCGATCGAATTATCTCCTCAATTGCCTTGTGTACGGGTAGACGGCGAGGGATTGGTAGAAGTCTTAACGAAATTGTTGGATAATGCCTGTAAGTTTACTGGAAGGGACGGACAAGTAACCATTCAAGCCCAAGTCAAACCGCCAGAAGCTCATCAAGACAATTATCGTCCCCGAACTCCGATGTTAGAAGTCGTGATCGCCGATACCGGACGCGGAATTGAACCCAGTCAGCTTGAAACGATTTTTGATCGCTTCTATCAAGAGGAAGATTCTCTCAAACGCTCGGTGGGTGGGACGGGTTTGGGTTTGGCGATTTGTCGTCAGATCGTCCAAGGAATGGGCGGAGAGATTTGGGCGGAGTCAGCAGGGCGCGATCAGGGCAGTCAGTTTCACTTTACGCTTCCCATTGAGTTGTCGCTGTTAGAAAGGCAGAGAGAAGATGCAGGCAGATCAGGCTAAATTTTAGGTCTTGATGTGCTTGATCAGCAATTGGGCGATCGCTTGTAATTGCTTTTTATCAAAGGTTTTCAGCAGCACTTTCACCACTTCTTTCGGATCAGCCGGGATGGTAATTTCTTGAGCGGCTGCCGCAGGTTTAGCGGCTCCAGACACCAATTGCAGTAAAGCGGGACTGGGGGCAATTTCGTTGGCTTTTCCGGCTTCGAGGAACTCAGAGCCTTGCTTCAATTCCTTAATCACCGTGCTGGCTAAATCGGCGTAGGAATTGCTGGGGTTGCCGATCGCTTGGTAAGCTGTTTTAACGAGGGTTTGCCAAGGAGCTACAGCAGGGCCAACTTTCGTCAGCCGACCACATAAAGCGGCGATTTGTTTGCGAGAAGCGGCAGACTCGGCTTGTTTGAAGCCTTGCAACATCGGTTTGAGAACCGTCATCACTTGAGCGGCGGCTTTCGGAACGCCTGGGGTTGTCGCAGTCGGTTGAGCCGCAGGAGTTGCAGGAGCGGCTTTGCCACTGGCGAGGGCTTGCAAGTGAGCTTCAAGTTTCTCAAACAGGGGAGCAGATGCCGTGACAATTTTTTCGCCCACTTGAGGAGATAACCCGCCTGGACTTTGACAACGGCTAATCAGATTTTTCAGAACTTCATAGGCTTTATTGGCGAGAGTTTGAGCAGTAGCGTCTACTTTAAAGGGAGCATCTTTGATGGGCTTAAAGCAGTCTTCCAAACTTTTCGCGACTTTGTTAATACTGGTTAAACTGGGGCTTTGATTCATCAGCATCGCCGCACCTCCCTTGATGGTATGAGCAGCACGGTAGATGGCGATCGCCTCTTCGCGATCGGGGTTTGCCATGACAGCAGGCAAGCGTTTTAGCCCCTGTTCCATGATTTCCAGGTGTTCTCCGGCTTCTTCCATGAAGGCGAGGAAAATTTTTTGGTACTGCTGTTGATCTGGCGGCACGGCTATCCTCCTAATCTGTTCAAATGCCCAGCCGAGTGTGTGAGTCTGAACGAAATTGTCTCGATTCTCGGGAAACTGTCCAGGCTGAAAAACCGACACGACGAGGCAACGGACTGATCATTCAAAACAACTCTAACGTATTCATTGTAGGTTGCCCAGATCTAAATCAATTCTTTTCAGGCAATATTTTTTTTAGGGATGGCTCGCCCAGTGTTAATCGTTCCCCGAGTTAACTAGCTTGTGAGGCTTGAGGAAAGTGTGGGGTCGGTTTTTGAGATTTGATTGAAGGTTAAGGGGACTTTTAAGCCTAACGTTAGCACTCGTGTTGCCATGAATAATGATAACGCGAACCATAACAGATGGGAACTGTGGAACTGCCAAGCATTAATTGCCATCGCCACACAGCCAACAATAGCGGCGATCGCACCGTTTCGCAAGATTACCCCTTCTGTTAATCCTAAGAAATAGCCATCGAGCATGAATGCAAATAAGGGTAATAACCAAAATACATAGTGATCAATTCCGGCGATAATCTCTGTATGATTTGAACATTGAGAAAAATTTATTCCGAATCAGAGATCATTTAATATTTATTAATAGACTTATCAGTATAGCTTAACGACAGTTCAAAGATCAAGGGGGTTGAAATTTTACGGCGACTCATTTTATTTTTTGATTCTGAATTAAAATAAAAAGGGCAAGTCTTTAGAAATAGAACGTTTGAAGAAACTGAACACCCACAGGAGGAATCATGCCACTCGGAATGTTAGTTGAGGGAAAATGGACAACGGAATGGACAGAACAAGATAATCAAGGCAAATTTAACCGAATGCCAACCCAGTTTCGCAACTGGATTAAAAGCGATGGTTCAACCCCTTTTCAGCCCGAATCTAATCGCTATCATCTTTATATCAGTTTAGCTTGTCCTTGGGCGCATCGGACGTTAATTATGCGAAATTTAAAAGGACTACAAGATGTGATTACGGTTTCAATTGTTGATCCTGAAATGGGGGAAGAGGGCTGGAAATTTTCCGAAGAACCCGGTTGTATTCCTGATCTTGTTAATAGCTGTGAATATTTACGCGATCTTTATGTAAAAGCTCATCCTCAATATACTGGACGAGTAACAGTTCCAGTCTTGTGGGATAAGCCCAATCAACTGATGATTAATAATGAATCACGGGAAATTATTCGGATGTTGGATCTAGAATTTTCGGCTTATACTCAATCGGATTTAAACTTATATCCCGAGGAACTTCAAGAGAAAATTGATCAGACCCTTGACGCGATTTATCAACCGATTAATAATGGCGTCTATCGTTCGGGTTTTGCTTCAACTCAAAGCGCTTATGAAGAAGCTGTGACCGAATTATTCAATCATCTCGATCACTGGGAGCAGGTGTTAGAAAATCAGCGTTATTTGTGTGGAAATCAACTCACGGAAGCTGATGTTTGTCTGTTCACAACACTATTTCGCTTTGATGCCGTTTATCACGGTCATTTTAAATGTAATTTACGGCGAATTGTCGATTATCCTAACCTCTGGAACTACGTCAAAGATATCTATCAAACACCAGGAGTTAAAGAAACCTGCAATTTAGATCACATCAAACGCCATTACTACAAAAGCCATACTCAAATTAATCCTACCCGAGTCGTTCCGAAAGGGCCGATTATTAACTTCGATGAACCTCATGATCGCGACAAATGGAGTCATTGAGTCGGAGGGAATTGATTAGATCTCTATCTTAGGAGAGGGGAACTTTTCCCCTCAACGTGTTAAAATGACCTAAAATTTTGGCATTATAGCATTTTTATTCAACATGAATTTAGGGGCTATTTTTGCAGTTATTTTATTTTAAATACAAATAATGTTTGAGGGTCAAAAATCAAAATATCAGTTCATTTTTTTCTCGGTTTCATTCCTGGGGAGTCGGCGCGTAATTCAGATAATCGGGTTAGCGATCGCAACGCTTTTCAGTATTGGGCTATTCAGTTATTTTCCCTCATTTTCTCAAGAATCTGTTACTGTCCGATTTTTAGTACAAGCTGGAGAAGCAACCCAATTCGCATCTTTTGCTGAAGATTTTAACCAAAAAAACCCTAATATTACTCTAGAAATTGTTCGAGGGCCGAATAATACGAACTTAGTTGAAGATCTTTATACCTCTGCCTTTTTACTCGGAGATTCACCCTATGATATTGTGTATATGGATATCGTTTGGGTGCAAAAATTTGCAGCAGCCGGATGGTTAGCGGATTTATCGCCTTGGGTTGATCCGAATTTATTAACACCCTATTTAGAAGGAGTCACAGAGGGAGGACGTTATCAAGATAAACTGTATAGAATGCCTCTGCGGGCTGATGGTGGAATGCTGTATTATCGCACAGATTTGTTGAAAGAAATTGGGGTTGAACCGCCAGCAACTTTTGCAGATTTGTTCAAGATTTCTAAACAAATTCAAGACAAAGGTTTAGCCCAATGGGGATATGTTTGGCAGGGAAAACAATATGAAGGATTATCGGCTATGTTTACCGAAGTTCTAGAAGGATTTGGAGGATTTTGGGTTGATCCAGAAACCAATGAAGTTGGACTCGATAAACCTGAAGCGATTGCAGCCGTTGAATTTTTGCGTCAAACGATTACAGAAGGAATTTCTCCAGAAGATGTAACGACTTATTCAGAAGAAGAAAGTCGATTACTCTTTCAAAGTGGAAATACCGTTTTTTTACGCAATTGGCCCTATGTTGTTCCCCTAGCAAATCAATCTCAAATAGCTAACAAATTTAGCATTAAACCAATGGTTCATGCGCCCGGCTTAAATAGTGGGGCTTGTTTAGGGGGTTGGGGATTTGGTATTTCCAGTAATTCACCTCATCAAGAAGAAGCCTGGAAAGTAATTGAATATTTTAATACGGTTGATGTGCAGCGCGAGTATTTTTTAAAAACCGGGTTTGTTCCGGGGCGGCGCTCACTGTTTTTAGATGCAGCATTAG
Organism: Limnoraphis robusta CS-951; assembly: GCF_000972705.2. The sequence goes on from NZ_LATL02000204.1 coordinate 18,677, forward strand.
TTACGAAATATCCCCATTATCCTCAACTTTTAGAGGTGATTAATAACTCCGTTTTACGTCCGCCTATTGCCCAATATGCTCAAACCTCTGACATTTTGCAACGTTATCTGAGCGCCGTCTTAACAGGTTCTCAAACTCCCGAAGCTGCGATGCAAGCAGCAGCCCGAGAAACCCGAACATTATTAGGAGGAAAACAAAAAATCAACAGTTAAAAATAGTTGATTGTCGTTTATATTAAAGATGAATGAAACAAAAAGATATTGAACAACGAGAAAAAACCACCGGATGGTTACTGATTTTGCCTGCCTTATTCATTTTAGCATTGGTGTTTATTTATCCGATTGCTCGGGCGTTTTGGTTGAGTTTTTTTACCGAAAATTTAGCCACTCAGTTACAACCGATTTTTTCAGGACTGTACAATTATTCTCGCCTACTGGGAGATAGTCGTTTTTGGCAAAGTTTGTGGAATACCAGCGTTTTTACTCTGATTTCAATTACAATAGAATTAATCTTGGGCATGGGAATTGCTCTTATTCTCAATCAAAGCTTTCGCGGACGAGGATTTGTGCGAACCTCAGCGCTCATTCCTTGGGCGTTACCAACGGCTGTTATGGGGTTAGCTTGGGCGTGGATTTTTAATGGTCAATATGGGGTCGTCAATGACCTATTACAACGCTTAGGATTGATGGAAACGAGCATCACTTGGTTAGGTGATCCCACAAGAGCCATGTTTGCTTTAATTGTCGCAGAAGTTTGGAAAACTACCCCTTTTATTTCTATTCTTTTGTTAGCGGGATTGCAATCGATTTCGATGGATTTATATGAAGCGCATTCGATTGATGGAGCAACACCTATTCAGAGTTTTCGTCAAATCACTTTACCGCTCTTAATGCCTCAAATTATTATCGCCTTACTGTTTAGATTTGCTCAAGCTTTTGGGGTATTTGATTTAGTTCAAGTGATGACGGGAGGAGGGCCAGCAGGGTCTACAGAAACCGTTTCTATCTATATCTATGCAACCGTTAGACGTTATTTGGATTTTGGATATGGGGCGGCGTTAGTTGTGGTGACGTTTTTCTTATTAGTAATAGCTGTAGCCATTGCCGCATTTTTACTGTCAAAAAGTCGTGTTAATTTAACTGGAGGACAATAAGTTATGGCGAATATTTCCAAATCTGACACCTCGGCAACACCAACCGACATCAATTGGAAAAATATTCTTCTATTTATTGGAGTTATATTTACCGTTATCTTTTGTTTAGCTCCGATTTTATGGCAAATTCTCACCTCATTTAAAACCAATGAAGCGATTGCTGCGATTCCTGCAATTTATTTCCCTAAATTCAATCAACTTACGCTTGAACATTATCTCAATTTAGGTTCACCTTTTATTGGATATATTCTTAATAGTGCTTTTGTTTCTTTGACTTCAACACTTTTTTGTTTAGCAATCGGTGCGCCAGCCGCTTATACTCTAGCCCGGTTGCGAATTCCGGGTGAAAATATCATTTTAGGCTTTATATTACTGGTGACTTTATTTCCCTATGTGTTATTATTTTTAGGACTGCTAGAAGTCGTGAAATTTTTGGGACTGGGAAATAACTATCTGGCCTTGATTATTCCCTACACTGCGATCAACTTACCCTTAACCATTTTAGTTCTTAGAAGTTTCTTCCAACAACTGCCTAAAGATTTAGAAGACTCGGCTAAAATAGACGGTTATAATACTATTTCTATGTTATTACAAATTGTTCTGCCGATGACCACTCCAGCGTTAATTACAACGGGAATTCTCACGTTTATCTTTGCCTGGAATGAGTTTATTTTTGCCCTAACTTTTATTACCCGAGAAAACTTGTATACGATTCCGGTTGCTGTTGCTCAACTCGGAGGGGCTTCTGTTTATGAAATTCCTTACGGGCCAATTGCTGCGGCGACAATTGCGGGAACATTCCCCTTAATTCTATTAGTTTTGCTGTTTCAAAGACGGATTGTTCAAGGCATTACGGCGGGCGCTGTTAAGGGTTAATTTTTCATTAAAAACTCAATTTAAAAACGATTAACTATGGCTGAACTCAAACTTGAAAATCTCCGTAAACAATTCGCTCCCTCTGTTGTTCCCGTTAAAGATATTAGTTTAGAAGTAAAAGATGGTGAATTTCTCACCTTACTCGGCCCTTCTGGATGCGGGAAATCAACCCTATTACGATTAATAGCAGGACTCGAACAACCCACCCAAGGAAAAGTCTTGATTGGCGGAAAAAATGTGACATCAACTCCACCCGGAAAACGCAATATTTCAATGGTTTTTCAAAGCTATGCACTGTATCCTCATATGAGTGTGTTTGAAAATATTTCAGCCGCTTTAAAACTGCGTAAAACTTCGCGAGAGGAAATCGAAAAACGAGTTCAAGATGTGACGCAACGACTCGGTTTAGAACATCTGCTAACTCGCAAACCCGGTCAACTTTCGGGAGGTCAGCGTCAGCGAGTGGCGTTGGCTCGTTCGTTAGTGCGAAATCCTGATATCTTTTTATTAGATGAACCTTTGAGTAATTTAGATGCGTTATTGCGAGAACAGGTTCGGGCTGATTTAAAACAGTTATTTGAATCCCAAAATAAGCCAGTGGTTTATGTCACCCATGACCAAATCGAAGCGATGACTTTATCGGATAAAATTGCGGTTTTGTGTGAGGGATATTTACAGCAACTCGCTTCTCCTCGTGAGATTTACACTGCACCTGCCAATAAGTTTATCGCGGGTTTTGTGGGAAGTCCTCAAATGAATTTACTCAAGCTTAACTGCCAGAAAAATACAGCAATTTTAGGAGAATATCAGATTATTTTACCTCCCTTGAAAACTCAACCTCATCAAGTTATTTTGGGAATTCGTCCTGAAGATATTAGCTTAGGAGAAATAGAAACGGGTCAAACAATCACAGGTTATATTTTTCTCGTTGAAGATTTTGGCAAAGAAAAATTACTGAGTCTGCGAGTAACAGGTTCGGATCATACAGTCAGAATGATGGTTCCTTCTGATCGAAGTTGGGAGGGAGAAAATATTACCGTTTCTCTGTTCAAAAAACAATTCCATTGCTTTGATGTGGAAACAGGCGATCGCCTCAATTCATCGACTTAAAATAAGAATCATCTAACCCATTCATTTTTTTATCTTAATGTTTTTCGCATAAAATGACTGATAAAATCGACAAAAATGGTGAGAAAAACAAAAACAATTAAGGTCGCCAAAACACTGTTATAATCAAAACTACTTAGTTGTTCTGTGAGTAACCGTCCTAAGCCACCTGCACCAACTAAACCCACAATTACAGTCGCCCGAATACAGACTTCCCAACGATAGAGAATATAGGCGATAAACCGGGGAAGCGTCAAGGGTAAAACGCCATAGATAAACACTTGAGGACTCGTGGCGCCTAACCCCGAAAGCGATCGCAAGGGACGCTGATCTAAATTTTCTGTAACTTCTGCCATTAATCGTCCTAAAATCCCCAGATTATGTAACCCTAAAGCAATGGCTCCGGGTAAAATTCCGGGAAATAAAATAAACAGAAAAATTAACGCCCAAATTGGTTCAGGAACAGACCTAGCAAAGAGTAAGATAAACCGACTTATACCCCAAATGACGATACCAAAGTTGAACAAAGGAGGATTTTTATTTTGACTAAAATCAAAGATTCCACCGGGTAATAAGAAGTTATTTGCAGCCGGAAATGAGAGTAAAATCCCACCTAAACCTGCTATAATTATCGCTAAAATAGACAGGGCGAGAGTTTGTTGGGCTAGGGTAAAAAGCTGTTCAAGTTCGCTAAAATCGGGCGGCAACGCTTCTTGTAAAATTGAGACGAATAATTGCCAAGTTCGAGGCGACCACAGTTTAGAAAAATCAGCGTTAATATCCCAAAAGGAAAAACAAATTAAAATTAGGGTAAAATAACCAGATAGGGTAACAAAAGAAGGAAAACAATATTTCTTTACTGCTATATTTTCTGAATTTTCGTTGTATTTTTTGTCGGTTTTTAACTGCAAAATATTAAGATCTAAGCGAGAGGGCGCACCCAAACGATGACGCAAGCTTGAACTCCACAGATCGGTCAATCCGGTTAAAATAACTAATGCAATTAATAGCGTCCAAACTTGATGATAACGCAAGGATTGAAGGCTGAGTAATATTTCATAACCCAAGCCACCCGCCCCGATTATTCCTAATAGAGTCGCTGAACGGATAGAGCATTCAAATCGATAAAAAGTGTAAGATAAAAGGTTGAGAAAGGCTTGGGGAAATAGGGTGTAAAGAAAGGCGTTGAGAGGGGAAATACCACTACTCAAAAGGGCGGTTAAAGCTTGGCGTGGGGTTTCATCTAAAATATCTGAAAAAACTTTGGCGGTAATGCTACCAAAAGGAATGGCGATCGCGAAAATAGCGACAAGCGGATCGAGTCCAAAGATATTAATAAAAAATAAGCCCCAAATCGCTTCGTGAATGGAACGAGGAATGCCTAAAAGCGATCGCACAAATAACCAAGGGGTTGCTAAAGAATCAGGAGAAAGCGATCGCCACCAAATTTCTGAGGACAATAAACCGCCAATTACACCGATGAAAATACTGAAAACAGTACCACAAACTGCAAAGCTTAAGGTTTTTAAACTTGCTTCTAGGGTCAGTTGAATAAATTCTCGGTTAAGTTCGGGAGAAAAAGCAGCCTTGAGAAATGGTTTAACTAAGCTAAACCCGCCAAAGTTCACTAATTCTTGTTGAAAAATTCCGGCTATTTGGAATGACCAAATTAGAGATAAAGTTGTAATAATCAGCCAAACGGTTTTCCAGTTGACTAGAGAGGGACGTTTGATTTTAAAGGTTGAATTCATTCCTTAAATTAGCGTTAATTGATAGAATTTTATGATAAAATAGAGTTGGTTTAAAATAGAGTATCGTATAATTGATCAATCCGATCATCTGTTAAGCTGTTAGCCGGAAGATCAAAGAAAATTTTCCCTGCTTTTAAACCAATAATACGCTGATAATGACTGCGAGCAAATTCAATGGCGTGCAGACTGGTCACGAGAGTTTTATTAGTTTCTTGACTTAATTGACGCAGTAAATCTATAATTTCCGAGGAGCGTTGCGGATCAAGACTAGAAATCGGTTCATCGGCTAAAATTGCAGTGGGATTCTGCACTAAAACCCTGGCGATCGCGACCCGTTGCTGTTGACCTCCTGAGAGGCGATCGGTACGTTCAAAGAGTTTTTCGGGAATTCCTACTTGTTGGAGGGCTTGGGTTGCTGTTTTAATTTCTAGAGGATAAATGAGTGAAATTGCAGCTTTAAAAAATGACCAACGCCCTAAATGACCTGCGTTAATATTATGAATCACTCGCAGATTATCCACCAGATTAAATTGTTGGTAAATTGTTCCGATTTGTTGTTGAACTTGACGACGTAATTTTGGACGCAGGTTTCTCAGATTTCGACCCAGTATGTAAACTTCACCTTGAGTTGGAATAATTGTACCATTTAGTAAACTCAGCAGGGTACTTTTTCCCGCACCAGAAGATCCAACTAATGCGACTTGTTCTCCTGCTGTAATCTTGATGTTAATATCAGTCAAGGACTGAAATTTTCCAAACCGATGTGTTACATTTTTGAGTTCAAAAATTGGAACATTTTGCATCATTGAACAAAGACACTGAATTTAAAAACTGACATCTATTTTAACCGTTTTTCCAGTGTCTTTATTATAAAGTGTTAGTTCCATCACATTATCAAACCGTTCGGCTCTCTCCACAACCCAAGAAGTCTGAATCAGAGTATTTACTTTGTCGGGATTGGGCATAATCACTTCTGCACCGGACTGAGCTTTTAAGATAATCAATGTGCCTAAGTTTGTTGACAATTGAAAACCTATTCTTTCGGTGTCAATTTGTGAGCGCGAGTAATTACAATTAAACAGTAGAAAACTAGAATCATTAGTCCCAGATTCATCAATCTGGCAGGATACAGTTGATTGTGCGATCGCTGAATTGGCTAGTCCAATCCCTAGAAAAAATAACAGCGACAGAAATAGATTTTTGAGCATAGTATTTACCCAAAGATTTAGAGTATCGTTTTAATAGATTGATCCCTAGCTATTTCTAAATCATTTAGAATGAGGCCGTTAATCCCAAATTATATCGGCTCAAAACACGGTTCAATTATTACTTTATTTTGCCAATTTCTCGCCCGACTTCCTCAATTTGAGAATAGTTGGAGTTTTGAGTGGTAATAAACTGACCTGCGCTGAACAAATCTAGGATTTCCTTTTCCTCCGGCACATTGGGATCAAGACTCATAAAAGCCTCTTGTACCTTTTGAACGAAGTCTGCGCCGTATTGTTCCTTAACTTGGGGGTGAATGACCCAATGGTAATCATAATAGGCAGGTGTACGCCAAATCACCTCAACCTGATCTAAGTTTATCGCATTTTCTTGAACTCGTTTTTCCCAAACTTTTTCATTGACTGCACCCACCTGATAGGTTCCGGCTTCTACTAATTTAATAGTCTTATCGTGATCGCCAGAAAAACCCGGTTCGCCTTTAAAATCTTCTAGAGTGACACCTGCTTGTTGAAGAAAATACTGCGGCATTAATCGCCCCGATGTTGAAGATTCACTTCCAAATGTCAAGGTTTTGTCTTTAAGTTTTTGCAGTTCAGAAATATCATTTAAAGGGGTAAGTTCGCTAGATTTGTGAGCAATGAATAAACTATGAAACTGTTGATCAACATCCCGTTGAGCGATCGCTTCTGCTCCCGGAACTTGTAGACGCGCTTGAACTCCCGTTAAACCGCCAAACCAAACTAAATCTAAATCCCCGACTTTAAAAGCTGTTACTGCTGCTGCATAATCTGTGACGGGTTTGTATTCAACGGGAACGCCTAGTTTTTGTTCTAAATAGGTGGCTAATTGTTGATACTTTCGCTGTAATTCTTCTGGATCTTGGTCAGGAATTGCACCCACAATTAACGCTTCTTCAGAGCCACCCGTTGACGTTTGAGAAGAAGGAGAAGAACAGGCTGCTAAAGGTAGCATAAAGACCAAGATTCCAAAAAACAAAAATTTTTTAATCATCAGTTGATTCCCTTGAATTGTGTGATCCTAAATCTTTTAGATTATACTATAATTTTAAGCGTTTTCAACTCTAATTAAAAATCTCTGGTTTTTGAAAAATTAGCAGATGTTGTTGAGGTAAAATGTCTTTTGTTTCTTGCCAAACTAAACCAACTGCTTGCATTTCTTTTTTCACTTGCTTTTCGCTCATTTTGTGCAAGCCTTTGATCATAACCCAGGGATTTTCCTTACGGTATTCTAGCAAAACAACCCGTCCTCCAGGCTTGAGACCTTGAACAATTCCCTGCATCATTTCTCGGGGATATTCAAATTCGTGATAAGCATCAACCATCAAAGCGATATCAACCGTTGATTCCGGTAAATTAGGGTTTTCAATATCCCCTAAAATTGTTTCAATATTGCTAATTTTTTCCTCCCTTTTCACAAATTCGATTAACTCTAACATTTCCGGTTGAACATCCACAGCCAAGACCTTTCCTTGAGGAACTAACGGACTAATTCTAAAGGTAAAATAACCCGTCCCCGCACCAATATCAGCCACAATATCAGTCGATTTAAAATCAAGTACATCAATTGCTTGTTCGGGTTGTTCAGAAGTCATGCGACTGGGACGTTCTAACCACGCTGCCCCCTCATGTCCCATAACCTGAGCAATTTCTCGACCCATATAAAACTTACCAATTCCATCGGGACTATGAACCAATCGTTCCTGATAAATGCTATCAGAATGGGAAACAGAAACAGACTCAAAAAAAGTACAACCGTTCAGTCCGATTGCGAATATAATGAACAGGAAAATGAGAGTAACTTTCTCAAAAAGTTTACTGAAAATTTGCATGACAACGAGTAACTGAATTGAGGTAATCTTAATCTATTGTACAGGAGGATCAGTATCCATGCGTCAAGAACATAATAAACTCGTGCGTGATCTCATTCCCGAAATAATTCGCCAAGCGGGTCGTCAGTGCGATAGCATTATCCTTTCTGAAAGCGAATATCGTCAAGCATTGCGGGATAAACTTCTAGAAGAAGCCCAAGAAGCAGCAACTGCAAATGGAGAAGATTTAATTGAGGAGTTGGCGGACTTACTGGATGTGATTGATGCTTTAATAGAAAGTCATCATATTTCTCAAGAATCAATTCTATTAACTCGCGATCAAAAACGTGCGGAAAAGGGCGGATTCACTCAGAAAGTAAAATTATTATGGACTGAGTAACGGTTATATTCAATCACTGAACTTGAGGTAAATAATGTTTTCTGACGTTCAAAACCATTGGGCGAAATCGTCCATTCTTGAGCTGGCTGGACGGAACCTGGTTAGCGGTTATCCCGATGGAACTTTTCGCCCAAATGCTCCAGTTACACGGGCTGAATTTGCCGTATTGATGTTTAATTGTTTTTCTAAATCTCCTATTATTCGGGATTTTATTAACTTCAAAGATGTTCCCAAAAGTCATTGGGCTTATGATGCGATAAAAAAGGCAAACTCTCGGGGTTTTTTAGTGGGTTATCCTGATCAAACCTTTAAACCTGATCAACAAATTCCCCGAGTTCAAACAATGATTGCTTATGCAGGTTATCTGAAGTTAGAAAATCCTCAATCTCCGACAATCAATGGAGATTTTAGCTTAGACAAACTCTTGCAAAGCTATTTTGAAGATGCGGCTAATATTCCTAACTATGCTAAACCCTTAATGCTAGCTGCTGCTTATCATTATTTTGTGGTTAACTACCCAAATTCCAAGAAATTAAACCCGAATAAACCCTCAACCCGAGGCGAAGTGGCGGCGTTAATTTGTCAGGCTTTGAAGTTTTGGGGTTCTGTTCCTGCTGAGTATATTGCAACAGAAAATCCTTTCGCTATATTTCCTCAATATAATTTTGTCTTTCCTTTTTCTCAAGGGTTAGCAGTTGTCAGTAATCGCTTAGAATATCCTAGTTTTGGTTATCAACAGATTGTGATTGATCAAAAAGGGAAACCTGTTATCGATCTTCAATCCTATAATTGGAGTAGTCAACAATTTTCTGATGGACTTTTGCAAGTTTCAGTTAATGAAAAAGCAGGATTTATTACAACAAGTGGAAATATGGTCATCTCACCTCAATTTGAAGCAGCATCGGATTTTTCTGAAGTGTTTGCTGCGGTATATATTGATGGGAAATACGGTTACATTGATCCCAGTGGAACGATGAGAATTCCTCCACAATTTGATCAAGCGGGTCAATTTAAAAATGGTATGGCAATGGTCAGTTTAAATCAAAAATATGGCTACATCAACCAACTGGGAAAAGTCATCATTCCAATCGAGTATGAATCTGCTTCAGACTTCTCCGAAGGACTCGCAAAAGTTAAAATAGAAGGAAAATTTGGTTTTATTAATCCTCAAGGAAATCTAGTCATCTCACCTCAGTTTGAATCTTGTGAATCTTTTTCTGATGGATTGGCTCGTGTGAAGTTTGAAAATCAGTATGGATTTATTGATAAAACGGGTAAAATTGTTATTAAAACCTCAAATCATGTTGAATCTTTTTCAGAAGGACTAGCCGCAATTTTAGTGAATGATAAATGGGGATTTATTGATAAAACGGGAAAAATTGTAATTGCTCCTCAGTTTTATGGTATAAACCATATCCAGCCTTCTATTGTTAAAAGGTTTTCAGAAGGACTGGCGGCTGTAAGATTAGGTGCAATTTGTGGGTTTATTGATCAAAATGGAAATTGGGTTATACGACCTAAATTTAGCGATGCAGATTCATTTTCAGAAGGTGTTGCATCGGTGAATTGGGGTGGAAAATGGATCTCTCGTCCTACAGCATATGATGGTTCAGCAGTACCTACTGATTGGGAAACCGTTTTAGAAGATGGAAAATGGGGATATATCAAAAATCCTTTAAAGTAAATTTAAAATTAATAAAATGACATTTAAAGACCTAGAAAAACACTGGACAAAAGACTGTATCCTAGAACTTGCTAAACGAAATCTCGTTAGCGGTTATCCTGATGGAACCTTTCGTCCAGACAAAGACATTAATCGCGCCGAATTTGCAACGTTGATGTGTGCTATCTTTCCTGAAGCGCAAGTCAGACGTCAATCGATTAAATTCAAAGATGTTACCGAGAAACATTGGGCGTATAACGCCATAAAAACAGCTTCAGAAAAGGGATTTTTTGCAGGTTATCCAGATGGAAGATTTCGACCTGAACAAAATATTACTCGTGTCCAAGCTATTACGGTTTTAGCAGCTTATTTGCAATACTCTTCTTTCTTGTTTGAGGAACATCCATTTGACAGATTTTTTCTAGATTCTACACTCATTCCCGGCTATGCTACAGAATATATAGCCAAAGCAATTCAAACCGGAATTATTGTAAATTATCCTGATATTCAAGAATTTAGACCTAATGAAAATACGACCAGAGGAGAAGTCGCAGCACTATTTTGTCGAGTTTTAAATTTCGCTGGAGTTCCCTTAGAATATGTTGTGGGTTTAGATATCAAACCGATGGAAATTCGCCCGTTACCCGGTCAACTCAATACTTTACCAACCTTTAACAGCAACAGCCCAGAACTAATACGTACTGAAGGTATTTTACTCTCCACCTTTCCACCCAATAATAAACAATTTCCAAAGGCTCATCTAAACTTTCCCTTTACCGGAAGATTTGATATTTTTTCCCATCATATTACACGGGCAGAAACCAAGTCAGAAACCCATCCTTTTTATCAAGGAATTATTCTGTACAATCCAACCGATAATAATATTAATGTTAAAATATTAGCGGCAGCGAGTTATCTGAGTACGCCCGATGCACCCTATATTAATTTACCTGAAAAACAAGAAAATTCCCAAGGAACTGTTTATTCAGGCCCGGGAAGTCGCACGATGAATGAGGTTCTGCGAGGCAATCGTCAAGATATCTTTTCTGAAGAATTAACCCTCGAACCTAAACAGTATAAAATGCTGATGAATTTGCCGATTCCGGTTCCGGGTTTTCCCGCTTCAAATGGTCGTTCAACGATGATCCGTCTCTCTACAACAGGTCAAATCTATGTAGCAGATTTAGCCCGAAAAGCCTCGTTAAATGCTGATAAAACCTATCGTCCCCCAACCTTATCAGAATGGATTGAACTGTTAAATAATAAAGGACTCGCTGAACCTCGTGATAGAACTCCCACACCACTCGAACCCCAAGTCACTTTACCTATTGTTTTTAGTCGAGTTGCAGGAGTATCTCAGGGAACTGAATGGCAAGCCGAAATTACTGATAATCCTGAATCTAAAGTTCTCAGTATTCCTCAAATTGGAAAAGCCTTTTCCTATGTGATTGGAACCCTTCATAAAATTACACTCGGCACCCAACAAGTTCAGAGTGCTAAAATGTTAGTTCGATATCCCGATACCGCATTTTTTGCTCATGCTAACTATGGAATTGAGTACAAAATAGGCTTCACGTTATATAATCAGTTTAGTCAACAGCAAACCGTTCGGATTGGTTTTTCCTCTCCTTTAAAAAATGATGAAACCGATGCGCTGAAAAATCAGCTAATCTTTCTCCAGCATCCCCCAGAAGATACCTTTTTTCGCGGCACAGTTCGAGTAAGTTATGATGATCTACAAGGTGGTTTTAACATGGGTTATTTTCATCTGATCCAACCCCGGGGAAAACAGGGTGAAAGTATATTTTCGCGGGTTGATCTTCCACCCGCTTCACGTCACCGGGTTGAGATTAATTTTCTTTATCCACCTGACTCAACACCTCCCCAAGTTATTACAATTGAAAGTTATGTATTCTAAACCTCATCTCGCAGTCACATTAGGCGATCCTGCCGGAATAGGGCCGGAAGTTATTCTAAAAGCTTTAGCGGATAAAAGTTTAACTTCCGAATGTCATATCACCTTAATTGGTCATCGCAAAATTTTACAACAAACTTATGAAAACTTACACTCAATTTCCTCATCTTTAGCTATTCCAGATGATTTAAATATTTTAGAAGTTGAACTCAATGAAAACTGCCATAAAATAACACCCGGAATCGGAAATATTGCCAGTGGTGCGGCAAGTTTTGCCTACTTAGAAACAGCGATCACCCAAACATTAGCCGGAAAATTTCACGCCATTGTCACCGCACCCATCGCTAAAACCCACTGGAAAGCCGCCGGACATGACTATCCAGGTCAAACCGAATTACTCGCAGAAAAAGCAGAAATTCAACGCTTTGGGATGCTATTTGTCGCCAAATCTCCTCACACAAACTGGACTCTACGAACGCTATTAGCAACGACTCATATTCCGTTATGTGAAGTTCCTAAAGCCTTAACACCTGAACTTTTGAGCTTGAAATTAGACTTATTAATTGAATGTTTAGAACAAGATTTTGGCATCAAAAATCCTAAAATTGCAGTCGCAGGTTTAAACCCTCATAGTGGAGAAAATGGGCAGTTAGGGACAGAAGAAAAAGACTGGATGATTGACTGGATAAAACAGCAAAGCGATCGCTATCCCCAACTGCAATTAGACGGCCCTATTCCACCGGATACCCTTTGGGTAAAACCGGGTCAAGCCTGGTATAATTCTGCAACAAATGCTCACGATGCCTATCTCGCCCTTTACCATGATCAAGGCTTAATTCCCGTTAAATTAATGGCATTTGATCGGGCTGTTAATACAACCATTGGTTTACCCTTTATTCGCACTTCCCCTGATCATGGTACAGCTTTTGATATTGTGGGAAAAGGGATAGCCGATGCTTCGAGCATGAAAGCTGCATTGCAGTTTGCGATAGAATTAACCCGTCAAAGATTACATGAAACTCAAAGCTAATTTTTTCTCAAACAATCCTGTATCATTAATATAAACAGAGTCAGTCATTGTGATGAATACTACTCAAATTTATCAAACAGAAAGTTCACCTCTCATTGTACAATTGCATCCAGTGATTGAGATGACAGATGAACAATTTTTTGCCTTTTGTCAAATTAATAGAGAGCTACGCATTGAACGAACGGCTCACGGAGAATTAATAATTATGTCACCCACAGGATCAGAAACAGAAGAACGTAATTTTGATCTCATTGGACAATTATGGATGTGGACAAGACAAGATGGAACAGGTGTGGGGTTTGGTTCAAGCGGGGGTTTTATGCTTCCAAATGGAGCCGTGCGATCGCCGGATGCAGCTTGGATTAAAAAATCTCGTTGGGAAGCAATTCCTCAAGAACAACGTCAAACATTTGCTCCCATTTGTCCAGATTTTGTGGTTGAATTACGATCAGCTTCTGATCGTTTAAAACTATTACAAGAAAAGATGCAGGAATACATTGAAAATGGCGCAATATTAGGATGGTTAATTGACCCAATCCACAAACAAGTTTATATTTACCGCCCACAAACAGAAATAGAATGTTTAGAAAATCCTGCAACCGTTAGTGGAGATCCAGTGTTGTCGGGATTTGTATTAGATTTAAACAAAATTTTTTCAGGAATTAGTGAGACTTAAACCCCCATCCCACAGAGACTCTCAGCACAAGCCAAGTGATCACCGTTATCACCATATTTAAGCCGACATATTTCCAAGTCCAAACTCCATTTAGACTACTTGCTAAAACCCCTTCAACTAAAAGAGCAGGAACCACTACACCGCCTAAAATTAACAGCAGATAGAATATTAAATTACCCCGATAAACCCAAGAAATTAACGTTAAAATGAGTCCGATAGGAATAAAAATAAGTCCATGATAAAGGATATAATATAATTGATTATTTTCGGGATTCAGAGGCATTTTTTCGGACAAGGATGAAAAAACAGACCAAAATAAAGCGGCTTCAGGTGTAAATTTTATGCTGTACAAGTTCTCAATACTGTCTAGATAAATTTTCAATTCTGAGCCAGTGTAGCTGATAATCATCTGATAGGTTTTCGGCTTTGAAAATACATCAAAAATCTGAACTTCTGGTTCCATTCCATTCTTTCCAGTTATCGGATTTCGCAAACGTATCCGTAATTCTGAACCGGACTGTCCGATCATAAAATTTCGATTCATTACATCATTGGAAATCGATAAAATGCGAGCAGGGCCATCTTGGGTTGAGTTGGAAGTTGTAATTTGAGTATTTAAAGTAAATTTAGAAGTTTGTCGAATTTTTTCACTTAATGACTTGACGGGTTCTGTACTAATTAAAGCGTGATTTTTACCTAGAAAAACACCTAGATCATTCACCTCTGTTGAGGGGGTTTCTATCCACTCTAAATCCGGTAAATTTCCCGTTTTATCAGAATAGTTATTTTTTAATTCCGTAAACTCGTAATCAGCAATTAACGAATCAGCAATCGCTGCACAGGATTTTTTGTCAGATAAAAGTTGAGAAATTTCGGCTTCTGATGCGGCTTGATTGGAAATACAAAGCTGAGAAATTTGACCTTCCCAACTGCGATATCTTGTTAATTCATCACCGATAATTAAAGGCAAATTATCATCCCAATCATTCAGTTGAGTTGCGGCTTGTAAGTTCCATAATAGCAAACTCACAGTGATCACATACCCAATTAATACAAAAGTTAAACTGGGGAGAGAAAGCAGGGATCGAAACGAGCGATACAGAGAACTTAAAAAAGTTGCAGGTGTTTGTTCGAGTTTGTTTTTAATCACGTAAAAACTCAAACTTCCTAAACAACCACTGAGACTATTAGAAAATAGATCGACTGAAGTGGGCGCACGGGAAGGTAAAAAGACTTGTAATAACTCAACCGATGATGATAAAATAAGACTAAAAATACCAACAATTATAATCGTATCTGAGGGATTGAATTTATTTTTATTCAACAAAGCAGCTAAACTCAAGCCAAAGGGAATAAAAAGCAACAAATTCGCAAATAAATCCGTCCAGCTACTATGCTTCGTAAAGCGATCAATGATGAACTCTAGAGATAGATTCTCAGGAAAAACAAAGTTAAAGGGTAAAAGGGTCGTGAATAAAATTAGCAAGATGCTCACCAGAAGAATCACACCAGATCCGGCTTCAAGCAGAATCAACAAATTCTGGTCTGAAAAAGTTTTTTTCATAAGTAATTAACGACTATTGATTTGAGAGTGAGCCAGTTCTGTCGAAGTCCTGCGCCCACGCATTGATCAATTATAGCGTCACGATTTATAATTCCCCAACCGTCAAAGCCTCCAAACAGACTGAGGTTGACTCCATTGTTGTCGCAAATTTGTGGAAATAATCCGGAAACCAGACCCCAAAACATCACGAATAACAGGGGGAAAATTAACAGTTAGACTCGAGCAACAAAATTATTAAATACTGTACCCATATCATCGCCTCCCCACTCCCAATTGACCACCAAGCCAATCCGACGAATCAGAAGCGGTTGTTTTAACTTCGGATAAACATCAGTTAAAGCCCGATACAACACAGGTTCGTCATTAATTAAAGCCGTGTAATTCATCCCATCAAATACTACCCGCAACGTATGAGTGACGCCCCAATTAATCCGACGCCCCACCGACGCCCCAACTGCATCATAAACATCTTCAAACCCATGAATACAAAAAAATGATGAAATCGAAGCCCCCGTATAACTAGCACTCAAACAATTTGCCACAATCATATAATTACTTTCATCTTGCCAAAAAATTAATCCCCCTCGACCTTCCGTTTTCTTATTTTTATAGAGTTTTGGGGGAGTAATATCTACTTGCACATCGGCAAACAACGCATCATCCCAGTCAACGGTATAAACCGTTCGACCCGGATTAGGATTTGGCAAACTTGCTTTGACTTTTGCCCGATTTTTTCCCGTAATTATAATCGCTCCTTTTCCAAATTCTTTGTGCCAGCTTTTATTTCCTTGAGTTGTTCTTTTTCCCGATAAGTCTTGAGCAGAACCTTCAAATTTTTCGACGACAACCCTCGTCTTTCCATTTTCAAACCAAGGCGAACCCATGTCTATTTCATGGGGAATAGAAATCGAACGCGGATGAACTTCAAACTCGCGAAAATAAAGCTGATGATTAGCCTCTTTTGCCGCAAAACCAGCCCCAGTTGCTTGTTGAAATCGGGTTTCATTAAAAGATGTATTAAACAATAACTTACCGTTGAGATAGAGGTTAAAACTGTTGCCATCATCCAATATTTGCACCGAATGAATGCTGTTAGGCTGCAAAGACAAAGCATTACTAACCGCGATACTATTACCCCGGCCTTTTTGTTTAATCTGAAGCTGACATTGACTCTCACTCAGCCACAAACACCAGCAGTTTTCCTGATCCTGTACTCGCCACAAAATAGCAACGGGTGTTATAATATCTGAAGTCTCAATTAAAGTATGAATAAGTCCACTCGTTTGACGGGGATTCAAAATAGCAAAACTATTGGATTGGATCGCGATCGCACCTTGAACAGACCGTTGATATTTTCCTTGAAAAACCTGCCACTTTCCCCCAACTTCCCCCACCATACTGTTAAGTGAACCTTTACCGACTAAGCGATCGGCCCCGTGAGCGGTACCATACCACTGCGTAAACGAGGGAATTTCGACAATTTGCGTACCGTAGACTCGCGTATCAATACTAAACCCAGTTTGTCCTAAAACGTTTTGATAGATAGCCCCATAAACGCTTTTATCCGTATTAAAGGGATCGATCGCTAGAGGACGCAGCTCGGGATAAGCCGTCAGTCCCAAAACGTTGGGAACAGAAGACGCATAATAGACGGCACCTTTTTCTCGCAAAATCACCACATAATAAACTTGCAGGTTTTGCAAGCCTTGAAAAGCAGACTGAAGCCTTTCACCCACACGAGTCCAAAGTTCACCGTTTTCTGAGCCTGTCCCCTGAACAATAAAAGCATTTCCCTCGTTAAGCGGATCAACCGGAACCGGATTCGCAAACCAGCCCACCGCCAAGTTTTTATCCAGACGCGACTCCTGAAACCCTTGCGGGGTGTTATTCGCCCAAAATTGCCATCGCCGCCACATTCGCTGTTTGTAGGGACTTGCGACCAAACCCAAGAACTGCTGTAGGGGGGCGCGTGAACCACTCCCGGCGACCCAACGCAGCGATCGCCCCAGGATTGACTGCTGAAGATCCGCTCTGTGTGAGGTGTTGTGACCATTCAGCATGAACACCGCCAAAGTTAAGCCGTTTCTGCGACGATAAGGCCCATAGGCTATTCCCTGACGTCCCCAACCCGGTTTGAGCAAATAAGGTAGACGCAAAGCGTCGTTATCAATGGCGATCACTCCTTCTCTGTCGCTTCCCTGACGCAGCAGGCCACTCCCAGAGAGAGTTCCAAGGGTTTGACCGGGTAAACGTTCATCGGAGTAGGAGTCCGTTGTTAGCTTTTGAACGGCTATCAGTGGGTCTACATTTTTCATTGTTGAATTCAATGTTTTATACTCCGAGATTGCTCGATTTTGTGGTTTTGTTTTGTTGATGGCTGGCAAAATTACGATTTCTCAAATCAACCCTATTCTCTTTTTTATCTCCGCGATGAACCGACCCTCAACTTATATGAAATACTTAAATGGTTGCTACAGATAATCGATGGGGTGATAGAGAGACAGTTATCAGTCACCAAGAGCGTAGGGGGAATTCATAAATTACCCCTACCAGTTAACCGTTTTTGCATGAGTGCATGGGTGCCTTTTCTATGGGTGCCTTTTGCATGAGTTTCTCTTGCATGAACACCTCTTAATATTTACCCTAATATAACCCCTCTTAAAAGACAATCATTCAATCCTAACTTGAGCAAATCTTTACAATAGAGGGGGTTAATCTTCTACTCACTTTACAAAGACAGGTGTTATGTAAAGTTCAGGCTTCAATAGGTCTAGACCTTTTTCAGTTAGAGAAATAGCCTGAATCAACTTCCTCTCAAATAACTAAACTGGAGGAACTTCTGCGGAAGTCGTCTGTTCTTGGGAAGCAAAATAATAGGGCCAAAGGCGATCGCAAAAGAATAATGTTCCTGAACCGACACAGACTGGAATAGCCAGTAAATTCACAAACGGAATCATAATTAATCCCAAACAAACGAAAGCAAAACTCCCACTTGCGGGTAACGCTAAACGGAACATTTTCAACTTCTCTCTAAACTTTAACCGTCGTCGTTCTAAAGGAGCATCTACAAAGTCTAAAAAAGTCACCGTCGCCGCCAGTGAAAATCCGCCGATTGTGAATAAAATAGATCCATAAACGGGTAAAAAATTGAGCAGTAATAACGGTATTCCGATTCCCAATTGGAGGGCGATTTTTTTCAGTTCAAATAAAAGCGCTCGTCCGATATCTTGGAAAATACTCGTTAAACTATTGGGGGGGAGAACTGCTGGTTTACCTGTTCTTAATTCTTCCAGTTTTTCCGAAAGTTGACCATACCAAGGCGCACCCAAAATTCCCCCAAATTGCAGCAATAGAAACCCAATCACAAACAGTAAAGCCCCAACTAACACCATTCGCAGTAACCAACCCAAAATCACCGCAGATACATCTAAATACCTCAACCAGGTTGGTAAATTTGCCACCCAAGTATCAATCTGATGATCTAAGTTAGAAACGAGAACCTCAATCCCATTCAAGCCCGGAAACAGTAACCCCACATACAGGAGAATACCGACAATAATATTAACGATAATGGGAACAATCACATACCCCCAAAGATTAGGCGTTCGGATAAACAAACCCAAGGCTCTAAAGGGGTAAGTGAAGCCCAAAATTAATCCCAAAGGGGCATGAATCAACGAGGGAGGTTGTTTAATTTGTAGAGGTTTCATGCAGGATTAAAAATCAAAATTAAACTCGGACAACCCAGCCGTAAGGATCTTCACATTTAGCTGTTTTAATGTCTTCCAATTTCTGACCCACAGCATGACTATACTTATATTCAGAAACCGGAGGCAAAGTCAAATCTCTTCCTTGATAGTTAATCGTTGAAATCGGAGCTATCGTCGCCGCCGTACCCATTCCAAAGGCTTCCATCAAAACACCGCCATCATAAGCTTCGACAATTTCATCAATAGAAACCAGTCGTTCTTCAACAGCAACTCCCATATCTCTAAACAAAGTTAACACAGTATTACGGGTAATTCCATTTAAAATCGTTCCCGTTAGTTTTGGAGTAACAACAACGTTATCGATTACAAACGCCAAATTCATCGTACCGCATTCTTCAATGTATTTTCGATGAATCGCATCCAACCAAATCACATTATCATAACCTTGAGCTTTCGCCTCTTTATCGGCTAATAAACTCGCGGCATAATTCCCGGCAACTTTCGCCGCACCTGTTCCCCCTTCACAAGCGCGAACATATTGCTCTGTAACTATCAATTTAACGGGTTGAGAATAATAGGCACCCACTGGACAAGTAATAATAAAAAATTTGTAACTTTCAGACGGTTTCAAACCAATTAACTCATCCGTCGCAAAATAAATCGGTCGGATATATAAACTTCCTTCTCCCGCAGGAATCCAATTTGAATCAAGTCGAATTAATTCAGTTAAGCCCGCTAGAAAAACATCCTTAGAAATTGCCGGCATACATAATCGTTGAGCTGATAAATTAATCCGTTCAAAATTCGCTTCTGGTCGAAACAGTAACGGTTCTCCCGCCGGACTTTTATAGGCTTTCATTCCTTCAAAAACCGCTTGACCATAATGTAAAGCAGACAGAGAAGGTGCCATTTCTACGGGTCCGTAGGGAACAATTTTTGCCTCCTGCCAATTTCCCTCATCATAGGAAGCGACAAACATATGATCACTAAATACCTTACCAAAGGGAATCTTGTCACCGTTGAGTTCGTTGAGGCGGGAATGGGTAACTTTTTCAACCGAAAGATCAGGAGCGAATGTTGACATAAAGGGTTCTATCCTTGAGTAAGCTTAATGTGATCTATTCTATCAGGAAATGCGATCAGATACAAAAATGACTTCTTTGTACTCTATTTTACCGGGGAAACTTAGGTGATGTTAGAGAATATTAGCCTGAATAAGTTTGAGCGTTTTAACTTGCATTTATCGGGTATTTAAGTTATAATTTAACTCAGATAACCATCAAGACAACCTACAATCAAAGCACGTTAAAATGAGACCACAACCGATTCCTCCTCAACCAGGTCAAGAGTCTGTTTGGGATTATCCCCGTCCGGCAATTTGGCAAGATGTCAGTCAACCCATTAAAATCATCTTTAATGGAGAAGTCATCGCCGAAACTAAACAAGCCAAACGAGTTTTAGAAACCAGTCATCCGCCTGCTTACTATATACCCGCAGAAGACATTAAGCTAGAGTATTTGATTGAAACACCTCGTATAACCTGGTGTGAATGGAAAGGCCGCTGTGTTTATTACGATATTAAATTAGGCGATAAACACGCAAGTCAGGTCGCTTGGCGTTACTTTGATCCGACCCCTAATTTTGTTTCTATCAAAGACTCCTATAGCTTCTATGCGAATGTCATGGATGCTTGCTATGTCGGTGATGAATTAGTTAAACCCCAAGCAGGTGACTTCTATGGCGGTTGGATCACCAAAAATATTGTAGGCCCGTTTAAAGGAGAGCCGGGAACAATGGGTTGGTAAGTTGATTTTACCCCAGTATCTTACCCGAATTTGACTCATTTTCTGGAAAACTGAAAGAGCTGTAGGGTGCGTCAAACTATCGATCTCGTGATCACTGAGAAACGATGGGTTGAGGATCGCTAGATTCATAGTTGTGTTTAAACTCTTTTGCCATGCCCATGTAAGGGTTCTTTCCGTTGACTAAACCATGTGTAATCCCCCAGTCAAATGCCTTTTTAATTGCTTGCAAAACTCGCTTGGTCAAGCTCTCTGTTTTATTGGTAATCAACCATTCTCTAGCGGCTAAAGCCTGATAAGGAGAGTAAATACCGCATTCTTTAATCAAAGGCAAAATTACCCTTTTATAGTAGGTGTAAGTGCTTTCCTTCCTGATGGGTTTTTGATACTCCATAAACAGCTCGTAGAGATTGACTAGCGAGAGATTGGAAGAAACAACCTCAATTTGTGAAAGCTGTTCAATCAATTGCTCATTTTGGGAATCTTCAGCCAGAAGCTCTATGGCTTTGATTTGTAACTCCTCTAGATTGCCGTTAACAGTTTCACCTTCAGCGTCAGCATGAACGAGCTTGACCTGATAGAGATAATATTGAGCCAGTGCGATCGCCTGACTCATGGTTGAACCGTCAACCTCAACCGAGGGGGGTTGATCGGCGATCGCTGCATTGAGTCGGTGCAGAATCAGAGCCAGTTCGCCTGTTACCCCCTTCATTTTTGCCAAAACAGAACGCATTCCCTGTCTTGTTTCCTGATCAACTAAATCTGCAAGATGGTTGAACCATTGTTTGTATTGTTGCTTGGCTTCTGGTGAAAGGATATGAGTGATTGCACTTTGTCGCTCTAGTCTCTGATAAATTTCCCTGAGTAGTTCATCAGAGTCATAACAGATATCTGATTTTGGGTAACGAGTAGATTTAACTTTACCTAAATAATCCCAAATAAACCTAGCCCATTGTCCGTTAGAATCACTCAAGTCTCCGTTTCGTTTCCTCAAAACATCAGGTTTAATTCCTCCCGTAATGCTGTAACCAGACTGTTTTACGAAAAGCTGTTTTCCGTTAGCGCGGTCAACTTTAAAACCCGTACCATCTCTGCCGGATAACATTTTTTAAATGTCGTTTCCTTTGCCTGAATTATGATACTGATTAGCCCCTTTGAACAATCCTTCTAACTCATCAAAATAACCTACGAATCCTCTAGTCGGTTGGTCGTTTTGAATTTTACCAATTGCCTCAGTTGTTGCATCTGAGGTGAAGTAATTATGCAGTTTTGGTTGAGGGGGTTCAGGTTCGTTATTCTTCTCAGCAAGGCTGCACGCTTGCTCCCAATCTTCCATCGCTTGATTGTGTTCTGTAAGTGCCTCACTCTGCATAGAGTAGAGAGGACTAATAATCTTCTTAAGCACGGGTGTCTTTCCAATTCCTGATTCTCCAACTAACCCCGTGTACAAAATAGGATGAGCATAGAACCCAGTTGGTTTAGCCAGTTCTAATCGGGTATCAATGGGCATTAAAGATGCAGCAACAGGGAGTAAAACAGTTAACATTGCTGACTCTGGCATCCCCAACCATTGAGAGATTTGAGCTAGAGGTTTAGCAAGATGAGGATGTAGGAACTCTGACAATCTAATCGTTTGACTGTCAATCTTTAACAACTGTTCTAACTCAGCTTTATGTTGATCTAGTTGTTCATTACTCTCTGATTCTTTGAGGATGTGTTTATAGAGTCGATTAACTTGCCCGTCTGTCTTGTCATATTGCTTGGCTATCTCCTGTAAGCGTTCTTCTTGTTCTGACTCAGATAGATTGGAGTCAATTAATCGTTTTAAGTCTTCACGGATAGTAGATTTTTGGCTCAGTTGAGATTGGCTCTGAGACGGGTTTTTAACATCTGATTTTGCGCTTGCTTTCGGCGTTTTTGATTGATTGTGAAACGCTTTAACACAATTTTCTAAGGCATCATCTGACAATGTTGCAGTTGGGTTATCTTTCTCTGCTGATTTCCAAATTTGACCGAAAATAATGGGATACAAGCCCCGTCCTTCTAGGACGGCTTTTTTTGATTCTTAATGTATTGAATCAGTACGTCAATAGGTGCGCCGCCAACGGAGATAGCAAAATAACTAGGACTCCACAAAGCTGTTTTACCATATGGTTTTTTCAACCC
>NZ_LATL02000205.1 GCF_000972705.2 Limnoraphis robusta CS-951
GTTTGAAAGGCTCGTTGCATAGATCTATTATCTGATCTTACAGATAGTACCGTTTTGTACCATAAATCGTCTACTAAGTTACTTCTCTTACCATCTTTTATAGATACTTCTGTAGCAACAGTTCTAAGGATTTGGCGCTCATCCGGGGAGAAGCAGCAAGCAGAGGTTCGTCACCCCTGCACACCGACTAATCCAGGCTACTGCACAGGTACTTCTGTAGTAACATTTCTAAAGATTTGGCGCCCATCCGGGGAGAAGGACGAGGTAGAGGTTCTTCCGCACATTGATGATCGCGTTGTCTGTACAAAACAGGAATTTCATACTCATAGGCTTTGAACCAGTCATCCTGAGTTGTAATATCTCGAACTTCCAACTCAAATTTACATTCACTTTGAGGATCAGCCTGAATTTCTTCAAGTTTTTCTTGTAATCCTTCGCACAAATGACAGCCCGGTTTGCTATAGAGAATTAACAGCATTTCACACCCTCATGCTCTGTTTTGACTGATTACCGTATCAACTATGAGTTTAACAGAAATTGCGTTGCCTGTTCACAGTTTAGNCAGCATTTCACACCCTCATGCTCTGTTTTGACTGATTACCGTATCAACTATGAGTTTAACAGAAATTGCGTTGCCTGTTCACAGTTTAGCGGTTTAGAAAAGAGATACCCTTGACCCATTTCACAGTCAAGTTCTTGCAGCAGTTGCATCTGTTCAACTGTTTCAATCCCTTCGGCGATTACATCTAAGTCTAGATTGTGGGCTAAGGTGACAATTGCACGAATAATTTGAATTTTTTGACTGGATTTTTCGGAATCGGGGGAGTTTTCAAGTTTTAATCTTCGGACAAAAGACTGATCAATTTTGAGTGTATTAATCGGAAACTGATGTAAATAGCTGAGAGAGGAATAGCCCGTGCCGAAGTCATCAATTGACAACTGAATTCCTCGCCGTCTCAATTCCTCTAAAACCACAGTGGAAGCTTGAAAGTTTTTCATAATCACACTTTCAGTAATTTCGAGTTTTAAGCAGTGCGGATCGCAATCAGTCTCTTCTAAAATTTGATCAATTTTTTCTAGGATATTCGGCTGAACCAGTTGTTGACTTGAGAGGTTCACACTCATGGTTAGGGAGGGATTATAGCCGCTCTTAAGGTTGTGAGTTTCCCTGTTTTTAGAGTAAGATTGCCAAATTTTTAGCTGCTGACAAGCTTGTTTTAAAATCCAACTTCCTAAAGGAATAATCAGTCCTGTTTCTTCAGCAAGCGGAATAAATTCACTGGGAGAAACTAATCCTAGACTCGGATGTATCCAACGCACTAATGCTTCAAAACCCACAATTTTACCCTGATAAAGTTCCACAATCGGCTGATAATAAACCACAAATTCTGTCGGTTCAGGGGGTTGATTCTGAGAGGGTAATAATGGTAAAATAGAGGAACTTAAAATCAGAGAAGGAGTCAGGTCTAAATTGTATTCATCTTCCGACTCCAAGTGAGCAATAGTCGGAGATTTGACTCTCCCAAAAACGGCTTGTCGTAAGTCCGTTTCTAGACGTAACAAAGCGAGAGTATGTTGCTGCATTGTCAGATCAAATAATTCATATCTGGCTCTTCCTTTTTCCTTCGCTCGATACATCGCAATATCTGCATCTCGTAACAAATCTTCGGGATGATTGTACAAAAGACATTGATAGCTGTGTAGATTATTCGCATCAAAAGTGCAGGTTTTTTGACTGGGAACAATTCCAATACTCACCGTTGTAAAAATATCATGTCCTTGCAGATGAAAAGCTTGGGATAGCGCATCGTGAATTTTTTCCGCCATCAGTAACGCATCTTCACAGCCTTGTATATTTTCCAGTAAAACCGTGAATTCATCGCCTCCAAGTCGAGCAATGGTATGATTAGCAGTGACGCAAGCTTCCAGTCTTCGAGCAATTTCAACTAACAGTTGATCGCCAATGATATGACCTAAACTATCATTAATAACTTTAAACCGATCTAGATCCAGAAATAGGAGTGCAAACTGATAATCTTGTTCTTGTTTAGAATGCTGTAAAGCCTTTCTCAGTTGTTCGTTGAAGAAGCTGCGGTTGGGTAAATGAGTGAGTGCATCGTGAGACGCTTCATAGATTAATTGTGCTTCGGCTTGTTTGCGATCGGTGATATCTCTAATAATCAGTTGGGTGGCACTTTTTCCTTGATAATTTGCCGGAATTCCTGCCACTTCTACATCAATAATTTTACCATCAAGCCGAATTAATTTTTGCTCTTCTAGAGGAACAGACACTCGTTTTACTTCGGTTTGTTTGATTTGATGTTTAACCCGATTTATGTATTCAGGATGAATAAACTGCTCTATCGATAGACCAATAATTTCTTCGGGAGAAATAGCCCCTAATAGTTTAGCACCTGCTTGATTAATATACCTCAATTTTTTTTCACAATGAACAGCAATCGCTTCGGGGGAAAGTTCTACTAAACTGCGATAACGTTCTTCGCTTTCTCGCAAAGCTGCTTCAGCTTCCGCTTGTTTTTGTTGTGTTTTATAAATCGCTATAAAACGACCAATACTTTGAGACATTAACTCAATAATTTCTTGTTCAAGAGACTCAAAACCTTGAGTTCTAACTTGAGATGAGTAAAAATTAAGTGTTCCATAAATGACTCCATTTACCCAAATGGGTGTCCCGATATAAGATTCAAATTTCCACTGTTTAAAAGCCGAATTTTTAGGGATTTGATTGTCGGTACTCAGTTGAGTATAGGTGAGAGTTTTTTGGTGATAAATTACCCTTTTACAGTAGGTTTCATAAACGTTAAAATCACATCCCGGTTGCAACTTGTGTAGTTTCTGATTCGTGGCTTTCAGATAATAATATTCTCCATCCAATTGAGTAATCACACCCATTGACAAATCAAATATTTTACATCCCGCTAACAAATATTCCGCAAACATTTCTTGAAGATTGCGATAAATTCGCGTNTGATAAATTACCCTTTTACAGTAGGTTTCATAAACGTTAAAATCACATCCCGGTTGCAACTTGTGTAGTTTCTGATTCGTGGCTTTCAGATAATAATATTCTCCATCCAATTGAGTAATCACACCCATTGACAAATCAAATATTTTACATCCCGCTAACAAATATTCCGCAAACATTTCTTGAAGATTGCGATAAATTCGCGTGGATATTTTATGCAAATTTTTTAAGTCGGAAATAAATTTGGTTAAATCTTGAGATTTTTTATAGAGAGCAATTTCATAAGATTTTCGTTGGGTAATGTCGGTTTGAATCCCAATAAAGTGGGTGAGATGACCTTTATTATTATGAACGGGAGAAATCGAAAGTTCATTCCAAAATAGATCGCCATTTTTTCGATGATTTTGGATGATGACATGACTGGACTTTCCCTCAAAAATAGCCTCTCTTATTTGTTCAAAAGCGAGATGATTTCTATCTTTTCCTTGCANGAGATGACCTTTATTATTATGAACGGGAGAAATCGAAAGTTCATTCCAAAATAGATCGCCATTTTTTCGATGATTTTGGATGATGACATGACTGGACTTTCCCTCAAAAATAGCCTCTCTTATTTGTTCAAAAGCGAGATGATTTCTATCTTTTCCTTGCAAAAATCGGCAGTTTTTCCCTAATGCTTCTTCTCGAC
Source organism: Limnoraphis robusta CS-951 (assembly GCF_000972705.2). The sequence continues at coordinate 3,675 of NZ_LATL02000205.1, forward strand.
TATAGCCTGTCATTTTTTCAAAACCCGAATTAGCAAAAATAATCGGATTATGGGGTTGCGTTGGGTCAGTGATGACAATGCCATTATTACTACTATTAATAGCCCGTTTCATCACTTGCATCCATTCTTCGGCGCGATGACGTTCAATCGCACTTGCTAACACATTCGCAACGGCTTCTAAAAAGTGAACATCATCCTGAGTAAACAGACGATATTGGCGAGTATGAACGCTCAAAACTCCCCATGTAGATGGAGAATTTTCGGCTTGAGAGAGGTTTTTTTTAGATGAAGAATTCTCTTGGAAATCCGGTGTTTCTTCGACGCTTCCTGGAATGACGACACTGACTCCACTGACGATGCGATGATTGTGAAGCAGGGGAGTCCCAGAAAAGCGCGTTTCCACCCGCAAGTCTTCTACAATAACAGGTTGTTGGCTTGATAGGGTATATCCCGCTTGGGACTCCCGACTTGCGCTAACACTCGCATAACCGACTAACCCTTGATGCCAACCGACTCCAGCCCGCAGAAGCAAAGCATAACCATTCGGCATTAATTCTAAAACTTTGCAGTATTCAACCTCCAGGGTACGAGCCACCAGGGAAACGGCTTCATCAATCAATACCGACAAATCGAGTCCGGTTAAGGCTCGTTGTCCGAGATAAGCAACCGCCGCTTGTTGCTGGGCTTGCGCCTGTAGCGTGGCGAGTAACTGATGTTCAACTTGAGACGAAGATTGACGGTTACTCAGCTCCCGATTAATACTAACATAACCGAGAAGGTCATTCAACTCATCTCGCAGAGGAATTAAAGTGCTTTCACAAGTTAGAGTGCTACCCGTTTTGCGGGTATAATTGAACTCGTAGGTGTTTTTAATATCGGCTTTTACAGGCACTTCACAGGAGGTCAAAGAGGTTTGATATTCCGAGGCAATCAGAGCATCAAAAATCGGTAAATTAAATTCAGCGATAAACCGACCGATGACTTCAGATTGAGCATATCCAAAGAGGCGTTCAGCCGTTGAATTCCAGTCCATAATTTTACCGTGAGGGTCGATCAAAATGATGGCTTCTTGTAGATTTTGAATCTGTGATAGCTGTTGGAGCAATATGTTATCAACAATTTGTCGGCGACTCAGATTAACGAAGGTGAGGATAATCGCAGGTTCGTCATTGTAGGTAAAGGATTGCATAGACAGAGAAGCCCAAAAGCCTTTATCCTTTCGTCGTTTGAGTTGAACTTCAAGATTATCAATTGTTCCCCTTTGATCGAGCATTTTTAACAAGATCTCATAATCTTCGTAGCGGTAGTAGAGATCGGATTGTGAATATTCTTTTTGTTTTTCTGCGGATAATCCAAGAGTCTGACTAAATCGAATATTGCAGTAAATTAAGCTCTGATCAGTTGCCCGAAAAATAGCGAGTGGCACGGGTGTAAATTCAACAATGCTCTGGATTTCGTTTAAACTGAGTTTTTGGGTATTTTTCATCTCTAAACCTGCATGAGAATAGCGGATGACAGAATGATTGATTCTCTCTAGTTTTTCATCCTCTTTATGCTGATTGTTTTGAGACACTACTAAATTCCTTGAAGGTTTTTTCTTTAGGGTTTTACTAACTTTGTTTTAAACAGAAAACCTCATTTGTGATTTTTTAATCAATCTTAAAACTTGATCTTAGGTGTCCTATAATTGGAGACAGTTGATCATTTGAACTGAGATTCATTTTACTCGGATTTGGCCGAGCATTATGACTTTCTTAAAAAAACTTTAATAAAGGGTAAACGACTGCAACTCCAGTCAACTCTAATGTTCCTCCTCTCAATGTATAACTGTATGTTCGATCTCTCGTGGAAAATACGGTTTTTTACGGTTTTTTGATGAAAACAAGCTAAGGTTTCTCCGTAAAAACACGGATTTCCTTATTTTAACTAGAATTAATTAATAACCAGGAGTTTGAGGATTAGCCGCCCAAATCTTCAACATCAACTCTGAGCGTTGTTGAACAAGCCTTAGAAAGTCTACTGACAAAGTTGTTAAAAAGTCTATGACATCCAATAAACCTCCTATTCTGTTAACTCTTTTAGTTTTAGCACTGCTTGGAAGTTCAATTTTTCTGAATTTCCTGCTATTTAACCGAGGTAAACAATATTACCTTGAACTCAATCTAACCCGCCTAGACCCCTTGGGTTGGAACGCCTATCCTCTAGACTCAAACCCACCCCCGAAAACTAATTCTAGAGTGCGTTTAGTCTTTTTTGGGGACTCCCGAGCCGCGAGTTGGCTATCACCCGATATGGAGGGATATGAATTTATTAACCGGGGAATTGGTTCCCAGACTTCGATACAAACCCTTCAACGATTTGAGCAACATATTAAACCCCTAGAACCCGATATCGTGCTGATTCAAGTTGGGGTTAACGACTTAAAAACGATTCCCTTATTTCCGAAGCGAAAAGAATTAACCATTGCTGATTGTAAAACGAATATTCAGCAAATTGTAGAACAATCAAAAGCGTTAGGTGCAGTCGTTATCTTAACCCCTATTTTACCAGTCGGGGAAATACCCCTTGAACGTAAACCCTTCTGGTCAGATGATGTTGGTCTGGCGATTAAAGAAGTGAATACCTACATTAACAGTTTGGCGAGTGAAAACGTTATTATATTTGATCCGTTCTCGATTTTGGTTGATGAAAAAGGGGTTGTCAAACGGGAATATAGCAAAGATGAATTGCATCTAAACTCCCAGGGATACAAGGTACTAAATCAAGAATTCATACAGTTCTTAAACTCCCTATAATAAAATAATAGTAGAAACGTTATAGCGGTGTGCGCTCGTATGAGGTACAAACCAGAAACCCGGTTTCTGCTAGAAACCGGGTTTCTACCCATTAAACTCTCTATAATAAAATAATAGTAAAAACGTTCAAGGTAATGATGACGGCAACTTTTTCTGATAATGCGATCGCAATTCCGCCCCTGCGCGAGTGGCATCCAGCAACTTGGGAAGATTATATCACCTTGCGGGATGCTCCCATTAAAGAGCGCATGAAGTTAGCGTATAATCAAGAAAAACTCTGGATTGATATGGGTGGAGAAGGGATTAATCATTCAATTGTTAGCGATTTTTTTACCAGTTTACTGTTTTTTTGGGCAATTAAACGACCCGAACAAATGTTTACCTCTTTGGGAAGATGTTTAATTGAAAAACCCGAAACTCAAGCCTGTGCGCCGGATTTGGTATTGTATATTGGAGAAGATTATCCCCAGTGGAAACCGGGAGAACCTGATGCAATTAACTTAACTCAGTGGCGAGTTCCGAACTTAGTCGGAGAAATATCAGATACAACGTTAGCAGATGATTTAGACCAACAAAAACATCTCTATGAAGCGTTAGAAATCCCCGAATATTGGGTGATAGATGTACGCGGAAAGCGAGTATTTTCCTTTCAGTTACAAGAGGGAAAATACAAAATTTGTACCGAATCTCTGGCGTTGAATGGGTTGCCGATTTCCGTGTTAGAAGAAACATTAAAACGACTCAGCNAATCCCCGAATATTGGGTGATAGATGTACGCGGAAAGCGAGTATTTTCCTTTCAGTTACAAGAGGGAAAATACAAAATTTGTACCGAATCTCTGGCGTTGAATGGGTTGCCGATTTCCGTGTTAGAAGAAACATTAAAACGACTCAGCGAGGGAACTAATACCAGTGCAGCCGCTTGGTTTACTCAACAAATTGTTAACTTATCCAATTCTTAAACAATATAAATGCTTTGAGCGTTCCGGTGAAAATTGGGGCGATCGCCATTTTACTTTTATTATGATTCAATCAAAACTGCTATAATTAGTTAGGTTAAATCGTTCAGGAGATACAATCATGCAGGCATTTGAAGTCATGGGAACCGTTGATGAAAAAGGGCAATTGGTTTTAGATCAGTCCCTAGAAATCGGTCAGAAAAGTCGGGTAAAAGTCATTATATTAGTGACTCAAGATAATGAATCTGAATCCGATCCAGATGATACCCCAGTTGAAGAAATTAAAGCCAGTTTAAGACGGGCGTTAAAGGAAATGAAATCTGGACAAAGAATTCCTTTAGAAAAAATGTGGGAGGGGATAGATGCAGAATAATTCATCATTTGTTAATATTGATTTAACACCTGAGTATAAACGAAATTTAAAAGAGTTAGCCAAAAAATACCGAAATATTCGTTCTGATACTCAGTCTGTTATTACAGAACTACAAAAGGGGAATTTCCTTGGCGATCGCTTATCTGGATTTGGGGAAAATTATTTTATCTATAAAGTTAGAGTGAAAAATAGTAATCTTCAAAAAGGGAAAAGCGCAGGCTATCGGTTAATTTATTGTGTTGAATCTCCCAATTCAGTTTTATTGTTAACAATTTACAGTAAATCTGAACAGGAAGATATTAGCGTTCAGGCAATTAATTCTATTCTAGATGAATTTGAAGCTGATGAAATATCTGAACAATGAAAAAATACCACTGTAGCCGCTTGGTTTACTCAACGAATTGTTAACTTATCCAACTATTCGCGATCGCCATATTTCGTCAAGCAGGTAATATAGTTAAAGAGAGATGATGCTATGACGGCTATTACAAAGTTGGAAATGGGGAGATGTGAACAATGGCTACAGACAAAGCGTACCGCGAAGCAGAACAACGCATTGAAAAGGCACGGCAAGAGGGTGCAACCGAACTCGACCTTAGAAATCTGAGACTGACTGAGTTACCCGAGGCGATCGGCAACCTCTCCCAATTGCAGGAGCTTAACCTCTATCACAACCAACTGACAACCCTACCGGAAGTAATCGGCAACCTCTCCCAGTTGCAGTCGCTTGACCTCGGTGGCAACCAACTAACAACCCTACCGGAATCTTTTGGCAACCTCTCCCAATTGCAGAGGCTTAACCTCGAATGCAACCAACTGACAGAGTTACCGGAATCATTCGGCAACCTCTCCCAATTGCAGTTGCTTTTGCTCAATGACAACCCACTAACGGAGTTACCGGAAGTGGTCGGCAACCTCTCCCAATTGCAGGCGCTTTCCCTCAATAACAACCAACTAACGGAGTTACCGAAAGTGATCAGCCAACTCTCCCAATTGCAGGCGCTTGACCTTGGTAACAACCCACTAATAACCCTACTGGAAGTGATCGGCAACCTCTCCCAATTGCAGACGCTTGACCTCGAAAGCAACGAACTGACGGAGTTACCGGAAGTGATCGGCAACCTCTCCCAATTGCAGGAGCTTAACCTTGGTAACAACCAACTGACAACCCTACAGGAAGTGATCAGCCAACTCTCCCAATTGCAGTCGCTTGAGCTTGGTAACAACCAACTGACAACCCTACCGGAAGTGATCAGCCAACTCTCCCAATTGCAGACGCTTGACCTCCAAAGCAACCCACTAACAACCCTACCGGAATCTTTCGGCAACCTCTCCCAATTGCAGTCGCTTTACCTCCATGAAAACCAACTAACAACCCTACCGGAATNCAATTGCAGGAGCTTTACCTCCAAAGCAACCAACTGACGGAGTTACCGGAAGTGATCGGCAACCTCTCCCAATTGCAGACGCTTTACCTTCAAAGCAACCAACTGACGGAGTTACCCGAGGCGATCGGCAACCTCTCCCAATTGCAGAGGCTTTACCTCAATGACAACCAACTGACAACCCTACCGGAATCTTTCGGCAACCTCTCCCAATTGCAGCAACTTTACCTCGAAAGCAACGAACTAACAACCCTACCGGAATCTTTCGGCAACCTCTCCCAATTGCAGACGCTTTACCTCCAAAGCAACCAACTGACGGAGTTACCGGAAGNTCGGCAACCTCTCCCAATTGCAGACGCTTTACCTCCAAAGCAACCAACTGACGGAGTTACCGGAAGTGATCGGCAACCTCTCCCAATTGCAGTGGCTTAACCTCAATGACAACCAACTGACAACCCTACCGGAATCTTTCGGCAACCTTTCCCAATTGCAGACGCTTTACCTTCAAAGCAACCAACTGACGGAGTTACCGGAATCTTTAGCCAGCCTCTCCCAATTGCAGAACCTTTTGCTCGATGAAATAATAGCCACAGACGAAGCATACCGCCAAGCAGAACAACGAATTGAAAAGGCACGGCAAGAGGGTGCAACCGAACTCGACCTGAGCAATCTGGGACTGACTGAGTTACCCGAGGCAATTGGTCAACTGGTTGATCTGAAAGTTCTGAAGCTGGGATATGAGTATGGGAAAAAGGGCGATCGCAACCAACTGACGGAGTTACCGGAATCTTTCGGCAACCTCTCCCAATTGCGGAAGCTTAACCTCAGTCACAACCAACTGACGGAGTTACCGGAATCATTCGGCAACCTCTCCCAATTGCAGAAGCTTGACCTCAATGACAATCAACTGACAACCCTACCGGAATCTTTCGGCAACCTCTCCCAATTGCAGGAGCTTAACCTCGAAAGCAACGAACTGACGGAGTTACCGGAATCATTCGGCAACCTCTCCCAATTGCAGACGCTTTACCTCTATAGGAACGAACTAACGGAGTTACCAGAATCTTTCGGCAACCTCTCCCAATTAGAGACGCTTAACCTCGAAAGCAACGAACTGACGGAGTTACCGGAATCTTTCGGCAACCTCTCCCAATTGCAGACGCTTGACCTCAATGACAACCAACTAACAACCCTACCGGAANAACTGACGGAGTTACCGGAATCTTTCGGCAACCTCTCCCAATTGCAGACGCTTGACCTCAATGACAACCAACTAACAACCCTACCGGAATCTTTCGGCAACCTCTCCCAATTGCAGGAGCTTGACCTCGAAAACAACCAACTGACGGAGTTACCGGAATCTTTCGGCAACCTCTCCCAATTGCAGACGCTTGAGCTCTATGGGAACCCACTACCAACCCTACCGGAATCTTTCTTTTTGCCGCCGCTTGACCTCGATAAAATAATGGCTACATACGAACCCTACCGCGAAGCATACCGACGCATTGAAAAGGCACGGCAAGAGGGTGCAACCGAACTCGACCTGAGCGATCTGGAACTGACGGATTTACCCGAGGCGATCGGCAAACTCTCCCAATTGCAGACGCTTGACCTTAATAGCAACCAACTGAGAACCCTACCGGAAGCTTTTGGCAACCTCTCCCAATTGCAGACGCTTGAGCTTGGTAGCAACCAACTGAGAACCCTACCGGAAGCTTTTGGCAACCTCTCCCAATTGCAGGAGCTTTTCCTCCGTGACAACCAACTGACAACCCTACCGGAAGCTTTCGGCAACCTCTCCCAATTGCAGTGGCTTGACCTCAGTTACAACCAACTGACGGAGTTACCGGAATCTTTCGGCAACCTCTCCCAATTGCAGACGCTTTACCTCAATGAAAACGGACTGGAGTTACCGGAATCTTTCGGCAACCTCTCCCAATTGCAGACGCTTGAGCTTGGTAGCAACCAACTGACGGAGTTACCGGAATCTTTCGGCAACCTCTCCCAATTGCAGACGCTTGACCTCAATGAAAACCAACTAACAACCCTACCGGAATCTTTCGGCAACCTCTCCCAATTGCAGAGGCTTGACCTCAGTTACAACCAACTGACGGAGTTACCGGAATCTTTCGGCAACCTCTCCCAATTGCAGAGGCTTGAGCTTGGTAGCAACCAACTGACGGAGTTACCGGAATCTTTCGGCAACCTCTCCCAATTGCAGAGGCTTGACCTCTATGAAAACCAACTGACAACCCTACCGGAAGCTTTTGGCAACCTCTCCCAATTGCAGACGCTTTACCTTCGTAGCACCGAACTGACGGAGTTACCGGAATCTTTCGGCAACCTCTCCCAATTGCAGACGCTTCACCTCGAAAGCTACGAACTGACAACCCTACCGGAATCTTTCGGCAACCTCTCCCAATTGCAGGCGCTTCACCTCTCTATCAACGAACTAACAACCCTACTGGAAGTTATTAGCCAACTCTCCCAATTGCAGACGCTTGACCTTAGTGGCAACGGACTGACGGAGTTACCGGAATCTTTCGGCAACCTCTCCCAATTGCAGAAGCTTAACCTCAATAACAACCAACTGACAACCCTACCAGAAGTTATTAGCCAACTCTCCCAATTGCAGACGCTTGACCTTAGTAGCAACGGACTGACGGAGTTACCGGAACCTTTCGGCAACCTCTCCCAATTGCAGACGCTTAAGCTCAGTTACAACCAACTGACAACCCTACCAGAAGTTATCGGCAACCTCTCCCAATTGCGGGAGCTTAACCTCTATAACAACCAACTGACAACCCTACCGGAATCTTTCGGCAACCTCTCCCAATTGCAGACGCTTGACCTCAATAACAACCAACTGACAACCCTACCGGAATCTTTCGGCAACCTCTCCCAATTGCAGAAGCTTGACCTTCGTAGCAACCAACTGACAACCCTACCGGAAGTTATCAGCCAACTCTCCCAATTGCAGGAGCTTCTCCTCAATAACAACCAACTAACAACCCTACCGGAATCTTTNACAACCCTACCGGAAGTTATCAGCCAACTCTCCCAATTGCAGGAGCTTCTCCTCAATAACAACCAACTAACAACCCTACCGGAATCTTTCGGCAACCTCTCCCAATTGCAGACGCTTGACCTCAGTTACAACCAACTGAAAACCCGACCGGAAGTTATCAGCCAACTCTCCCAATTGCGGTGGCCTAACCTCAATAACAACCCACTAACAACCTGACCGGAATCTTTCAGCCAGCCGTTTTTCAAGAATTAACAGAAGATTAATAGATGTTAAACGTGACCATTGATGAAATTTTGAGCGACCCGTTAAAATATCTAAGCCAAGTTAAAGCGGGTGAAACGTTTGTTATTATCCAAGCCGATCAACCTATTGCTGAACTTAGACCGATTCCACCCCGTAATAAAAAACTCAGACCTTATGGTTTATGCGCCGGAGAATTCACTGTTTCCGATGACTTTGATGCACCTTTACCCGATGATATTTTGAGTGCCTTTGAGGAACAATGAAAATTTTATTAGATACACATATTTTTTTGTGGTTTATTAGTGGAGATGATCAACTATAAACAGATATTTGTAACGCTATTTGCCATCTAAATAACGAAATTTTTCTCAGTATGGAGAGTTGTGAATATTTCCACAAGAGAAAATAACCGTATTTTTTGCATCTACAAACTTGGGGGGTTTATCGATACCATAATCAAAGATACCTATATGGAGAACATCAACTATGCTAGAAGCCTACCGTAAACACGCCGCCGATCGCGCCGCCCTGGGGATTCCGCCCCTACCCCTCAACGCTCAACAAACCTCCGAACTCTGTGAACTCCTGAAAAACCCGCCAGAAGCCGAGAAAGAATTCTTAATGGAGTTGCTACGCGATCGCATTCCCCCCGGAGTTGATGAAGCCGCNCCCGCCAGAAGCCGAGAAAGAATTCTTAATGGAGTTGCTACGCGATCGCATTCCCCCCGGAGTTGATGAAGCCGCCTACGTCAAAGCGGGATTTTTAACCGCCGTCGCCAAGGGAGAAATTCACTGTCCCCTGCTATCTCCTCAAGGCGCGATTAATTTATTGGGGACAATGATTGGCGGTTATAATGTTCAATCTTTGGTGAGTTTCCTAAAATCTTCTGACTCTAATATTGCCGCAGAAGCCGCCACTGCCCTTAGTACAATTACGTTAGCTTTTGACACCTTTAACGATGTTCTCGCCCTCTCTGAAGTCAATCCCTACGCCAAACAAGTGATAGATGCTTGGGCGGAAGCTGACTGGTTTATTCGTCGTTCAAAAGTTCCTGAAAGCATCACCGTAACTGTTTTTAAAGTTGGGGGTGAAACCAACACCGATGACTTATCTCCCGCCCCCCATGCCACCACTCGCCCGGATATTCCCCTTCATGCTTTGGTGATGTTAGAGTCAAGAATGCCGGAGGGAATTCAAACGATTGCTGAACTCAAACAAAAAGGTCATCCTGTCGCTTATGTTGGCGATGTTGTGGGAACCGGTTCTTCACGGAAATCGGCAATTAATTCGCTGTTGTGGCATATTGGCGATGATATTCCTTTTGTTCCGAATAAACGGGCGGGCGGTTATATTTTGGGCGGAAAAATTGCCCCTATTTTCTTTAATACAGCCGAAGATTCTGGGGCGTTACCTATAGAATGTGATGTCACTTCTCTGAATACAGGTGATGTGATTACCATTTATCCCTACAAAGGAGAAATTACCAAAGTAGGGGCGAATGGTGATTCGCCCGAAGTTATTTCTACCTTCACATTAAAGCCCGAAACCATATTAGATGAAGTTCGCGCAGGCGGACGAATTCCCTTACTTATTGGACGCAGTTTAACGGATAAAACCCGTGAAGCTTTGGGTTATAAACCCTCAACTTTATTCACCCGTCCAATCACTCCAGAAGACACTGGAAAAGGCTTCACTCTCGCTCAAAAAATGGTCGGAAAAGCTTGTGCTTTACCGGGAGTTCGTCCGGGGACTTCTTGTGAACCGATGATGACAACAGTAGGTTCTCAAGATACTACTGGACCGATGACCAGAGATGAGTTAAAAGAACTCGCTTGTTTAGGATTTTCTGCTGATTTAGTGATGCAAAGTTTCTGTCATACTGCGGCTTATCCTAAACCCGTTGACATCAAAACTCACCAACTATTACCCGATTTCTTCGCAACACGAGGCGGGGTTGCATTGCGTCCCGGTGATGGTATTATTCACTCTTGGTTAAACCGAATGTTGTTACCGGATACAGTGGGAACAGGGGGAGATTCTCACACTCGTTTTCCATTAGGAATTTCCTTCCCCGCAGGTTCAGGTTTAGTGGCGTTTGCTGCGGCTTTAGGCGTCATGCCATTAGATATGCCAGAATCGGTTTTAGTGAAGTTTTCAGGGGAATTACAACCCGGTGTAACGCTGCGAGATATTGTCAATGCTATTCCTTGGGTAGCGATGCAACAAGGAAAGTTAACTGTTGGCAAAGAGAACAAACAAAATGTGTTCAACGGCCGTATTATGGAGATGGAAGGCTTACCGGATTTAAAAGTTGAACAAGCTTTTGAATTAACGGATGCAACGGCGGAACGGTCTTGTGCAGGGTCTACAATTAAGTTAGGCGTTGAGACAATTTCTGAATATTTGCGGTCAAATATTGCCTTGATGACAAATATGATTGCACGCGGATATCAGGATAGTAAAACCTTAACCCGTCGGATTGCGAAAATGCAACAATGGTTAGCCAATCCTCAGTTAATGGAAGCCGACCCCGATGCAGAATATGCTGATATTATCGAAGTCAATTTGAACGACATCAAAGAACCGATTGTTGCTGCACCCAATGACCCCGATAATATTAAGTTAATGTCGGAATGTGCCGGGGATAAAATTGATGAGGTATTCATCGGTTCTTGTATGACGAATATCGGCCATTATCGGGCTGCGGCGAAGGTATTAGAAGGGGAAAAAGTGAAGGTTCGGTTGTGGGTTTGTCCTCCAACTCGCATGGACGAACAACAGTTAAGAAATGAAGGGATTTACGGTGTATTTGCTGCGGCAGGTGCAAGAACAGAAATGCCCGGATGTTCGCTATGTATGGGGAATCAAGCAAGGGTTGAAGATGGCGTAACAGTGTTTTCAACTTCGACTCGAAACTTCAATAATCGCATGGGTAAAGATGCGCGAGTTTATCTCGGTTCGGCGGAATTAGCAGCAGTTTGTGCGGTGTTAGGACGCATTCCAACGGTTGAGGAATACAAGGAGATTATTACCAAGAAACTCGACCCGTTTGCTGCGGATTTATACCGTTATCTCAACTTCAATGAAATTGAAGGTTTTGAAGATGAAGGACGGGTTATTTCCGTTGAGGATATGCCAAAAATTGAGGATATTTTGGGTATTCCTGCGGGTGCGTTAAGCTAAGATTGTTGGGTGGGCAAATGCCCACCTTATTTGTTATAATAGATTTGTATTTAATTAAAAAGTTTAGAAATTACAAAATGGCTCAAATATTTCCATCTGAAGAAAATATCTCAAGATTAAAAGTACAACCAACGGAAGGTGAGAGGTACTTATTAAATTATCTAAATGAAACGTTAGATGATCGGTTTGAAATATACTACCAACCTTTTTTGAATGGAGATCAGCCAGACATTATTATTATGCGAAAAAACTCGGGTGTTATGATCATAGAAGTTAAGGACTGGAATTTATCATCTTATTATGTAGACAACTCAAAGCAATGGAGATTAAAAAATAATAATTCTATTTTGAAATCGCCAATTGAGCAAGTTAAAACATACAAAAATAATCTATTCGACTTACATATTGAGAATTTACTGGAACGAAAAATAGAAAATAATAAGTTTTATGGCATTGTGCATTGTGCCGTTTATTTCCATAACGAAGATGAAAATAGTTTAAACAGATTTTTAGAAAATGCCTTCGAGTCTGAAAATGATAGAAAATATATAAATGTTTTTGGTAGAGATTCTCTGCATCCTCAAAAAATCAGGATAATCCTTAGTCAAGCAAATCTCTATCAGAGTTCATCACTTTTCGATGAACAAATTTACAATAGTTTTAGAAGATACCTTCAGCCGACGTTTCATACAATCGAACAGGGCGTAGAAATTAACTTAACAGCCAGACAGAAAAAATTAACAGTTAGTAAGCCTCGTTCAAACCAAAAGATTAAAGGTGTTGCTGGTTCTGGAAAAACACTGATATTAGCACGGAGAGCTGTAAATGCACATAAAAGAACGGGTGAAAAAGTCTTAATACTTACTTACAATATAACCCTGAAAAACTATATCCATGACAAAATTAGTGAAGTAAGAGAAGAATTTAGCTGGGATAGCTTTTATATAAACAACTATCATAGCTTTATCGGATCAGAGTTAAATAACTTAGGAATAAAATCTGTTACACCTGAAGGATTTGACACCTGGAAAAGTGATAAAAAAACCAAATATTTTGAAGAAAATTATTATTCTAACGAAGAACTATTTGAGGAAGTTAAACACAAGATAAATAAGTATTCTGTTATCTTAATAGATGAATTTCAAGATTATAAAGAGGAATGGCAAAAAATTATCAGGAAATACTTCCTGGATGAAGAGGGTGAATATGTAGTATTTGGAGATGTTAAACAAAATATCTATAACAGAGCGTTAGATAAATACAAAGATTTTAAGGCTGTAGGTATACCTGGGGCTTGGAATGTGGTGAAAGAATCATTTAGATTATCTAAGAAGACAGCAGATATATCTGAAAAGTTTCAAGAGTTTATTTTTAAAGACAAGTACAT
>NZ_LATL02000206.1 GCF_000972705.2 Limnoraphis robusta CS-951
TATAGCAGAAGTCAGGAGACAGGAGACAGGAGACAGAATTGAAACCTTTATCATCAAAGGATTTGACAGAAAAACAGTGTCCTAATCAACTCTTTCTCTGCTATATCTCCAAAATAAGCCACGTGATGATAGCAACGATATCATTTTCAATTCTTCTTTTTAAATTTTTATTAGCCCAACACCATTAACCCCGAATTTGTTCTAAAACACCCGACTGTTTTAACTCCGTTAATCGGCGATTTCCCGTACAAAAAAGAACGGTTGAAATTTCAGCCTTGAGAATATCAACTAATGTATAAACAGCATTTTCTGACTCGGCTGCGGCTTGCAAAAACGGCCAAGCTAACCCGGCTAAATCGGCCCCTAATGCGATCGCTTTTGCTACCTCTAAACCGTTACGAAGTCCTCCCGAAGCAATGAGCGGAATATTAGCAGAAATCTTTCGCACACCAACAATACAGTCTGCTGTGGGTAAACCCCAATCGGCAAAGGTTTCTCCCAAGCGCCTTTGACGGGGGTCTGTGGCTCGTTCTCCCTCGATTTTTGCCCAAGAAGTTCCCCCCGCTCCCGCCACATCAATCGCGGTTATACCCGCTTCTAGCAGCCTTGTCGCCATCTTCGCTGAAATCCCATTTCCGACTTCTTTTGCAATCACCGGAACGGGTAAAATTTTACAAAGTGTTTCGATTTTGTCAAGCAGTCCGTGAAAGTTTGTATCGCCTTCAGTTTGGATACATTCTTGTAGGGGATTTAGATGTAAAATTAGGGCGTTGGCTTCAAGAGTATCGACCACCCGTTGACATTGTTCTAATCCATAATTATAGTTAAGTTGAACCGCACCTAAATTCGCAAATAATAGAATATCTGGTGCCAGACTTCGCACAGCAAACGTATCCGCAACTTGGGGATTTTCGACCGCGACTCGTTGAGAACCGACACCCATTGCGATTTTGAAATATTGGGCGACTTCGGCGAGGCGATAGTTAATCATTTTTGCTTGGGCGGTTCCTCCTGTCATTGAGGAGATCAGCAGTGGTGCCTCTAGTTTTTTACCCAAAAAAGAAGTCGTCAGATCAATTTCATTGCGGTTCAACTCGGGTAGACAACAGTGAGTAAAACGATAGCGATCCAGTCCATTGGTTTGTTGTCGAAATTGTACATCCTCATCCAAACAAATTCTCAAGTGATCGGCTTTGCGACTCTGAGTTTGGTCGTTTGTGTCAGGGGGATCGGAAATTTCAGACAGAGGGGTTGTTTGTGGAGACATTCTGGGAGTTATACACCAAACGAAACAGGGTTTCTATAGTTTACAGTTTACAGTGACCAGTAACCAGTGAACAGTGTTTTAGTGATCAGTTATCAGTGCGTTCCCGTAGCGTGCCTAAAGTTCATCTTGCTGCTAACTGGTAACTGGTAACTGATAACTGTAAACTGTCAAGGGCTGATCAGTTCAACTCGATCTTGTCCGTCTATTTCTTCTAGGTAAACTTTAACAATTTCTTCCCTAGCGGTGGGGAGTTCTTTTCCTACAAAATTGGGATGAATGGGAAGTTGACGATGACCGCGATCGACTAAAACGCTGAGTGTGATGATTTCTGGACGCCCGTACTCGTTAACAGCGTTTAAGGCGGCTCGAATGGTACGTCCACTATAAATCACATCATCGACTAATACCACAAATTTACCCGTTAAATCAAAGGGAATTTGAGTTTTAGCGGGAGTTCGCATCCCAACTTTATCTAAATCATCTCGATAAAAGGTAATATCAAGAGCGCCAACGGGAATGGTGATTTGTTCGAGAATTTCGATTTGATGGGTGAGTCTTTGAGCTAAAGGTACGCCGCGTGTGTGAATTCCCAGTAAGACTAGACGAGAAAGATCGCCTGCTCTTTCAACAATTTCTGAGGCTAAACGATTAACAGTGCGTCGGAGTTCTTCAGAGGAGAGGATTTCAACGATTTTACTCATGGGTTAGTGTTGTATGATCGGGGGTCAGTTGTCAAGGGTTGGGAGTGGATCTGGGAAAAATTGTTTGATCTTGGAGTCCTAAGAGCTTGACGGAGTTGTACTCTATTATTTGGGCGTTTGAGATGGACAAAAATGGCTTTTTGGATCGGTACATCAGCGATCGCGATCGCTAAGTGTTCCTAAAATCTATTGACAATTAAGCCGATCACCCCATACCCGAGAATGAATACCCCCAACTCTATCAGAAAAGTTTGGCGAGTCAGTTGCAGTGCTTGGTGAACAATTGCGGGAGTAATGGGGGAAATAAAGTCGCCTAAGAGGGGTTTGTGTTTGATGATGCCTTTATATTTATTTACACCTCCTAACTGCACATTTAAGGTAGCCGCGTAAGCACATTCACTCCATCCTGCATTCGGACTAGGGTCATAAATTGCATCTCGTTGACAGATTGTCCAAACGGATCTAGGTTTACCAGACACAATTGCGATTAAAAGGGTATTCAATCGGCAAGGCAACCATGTTAAGATATCTTCTAATTTTGCACTAAACCATCCGATATCGGTGTAGGGCGGTTCTTTATAACCCACCATTGAATCAAGGGTACTTGCAGCTTTATAGGCAAAGGCAAATGGTACACTCCCAATTCCGGGTATTGCCACACCAACTAAGGCATAGAATAGAGGCGCGATAACACCATCGGTCGAGTTTTCTGCTACAGTTTCTAAGACGGCTCGGAGAATTTCTGACTCTGATAAATCTGTAGTATCTCGACCCACATATAAACTTAACTGTTGACGGGCTTTGATCAGATCGCCATCATGTAGAGGGTGGAGAACATCTTCCGCCGCCTGACGTAAACTCCGAAGGGCAAAACAACTCGCTAACATGATACTTTGTACCCCAATGTCCAAAATTGGATGCAGGGGAAATTGAAGGGGGATCGATCTGATCGCTTGTAAAATTAACCAACTGGTAAATCCGCTACCAAAAATCAGCAAGATTGCCAGTAATATACCAAGAAGTTTTAGAGATTGAGGCGTTTGAAACCATTGGAAAGCTAGACGGGTATACTGCCCAATCGCCCATCCCATCACCTGTACCGGATGAAGCCACTCCCAAGGATCGCCAATCAAATAGTCAAGCATTGCCGCGATCGCCAGAACCAGAATCACACTTGAGTCTGTCATTTGTTGCAGAGATGAAAAAAGGAGAGTTCGTTAAAAATTCTAAATTATTGAGGCTTAAGACAGCTAAAGTGCTATACGACAAAACTCGTTTCTTCACCTTGAGCCGCTTGCCAACTGCGAGCATCATAATAGAGATCTTCAAGGGAAATGCTGTAGAGCGCTTCTTTAAGCTTTTGATGCAATCGATTCCATAAGGTAAACGTTACCCAGTCTTCAGCAAGTTCTGCATTCGGTTGATGGCGAGGTAAAGGTTCAATACTTTCTCCAACCGCTTCTAAAATTTGCCCCAAAGAAATTTCAGCAGGCGATCGCGATAATTGATAACCGCCTTGTGATCCTCGAACAGATTCGACTAAACCCGCTCGTCGCATCTCGATTAATAGCTTTTCTAGATAGGGCGCTGGCAGTTTTTGTCGGTGAGCAATTGCATTGACTGAAGTCGGACCAAACTCTTGTTGTAAGCTTAAGTCCAATAATGCCTTTACGCTATAGTGTCCGCGAGTGGTTAACTTCATCCTGAACTCAAAAAATCGGCAACTTCAGCATTCAGTTTAGCCCAAGAATGAAAATACAGACGAGTTGTACCAATGTCAGCTTACCCGATACAATAACTGCCGATCAAATCCTAGAGCATCAGTTGGGAGTTCTCCTACAGAGTCACTTTATATATACAGCTTGATCAAACGCTTGATCGGGTGTATTCTATTAAACTCCGATTTTCCTTTCACTTAGTCACTCTAACAGTGATCGCACAACGCGCTGTGAGACTGTTGCAGATGGCTAAGGGTTCAAGCCGACTGCTTAAAAGAGATTACATCTAGTAAAAAAAATGAAATAGTGGTGAATAATTTGCTCAATTCGTGTAATATAGTTTGAAAAGCACATATTTAGCTAATGCTTTTGGGCAACTCAATTGTCAGCCCAAAGAAAAGCCCCAACCTTATTGTCGAATGTCGAAGGAAACAATTAATGGCTAAACAACAGAAAAAATCTGACGTTCAACCTCAACCGCTGCTCGGTGAAGCTTTACTCCGGAAAGTCAAAGATCTCGAACATCTCAACAAAGAAGAGAAAGCCAGAGAATGCGGTTACTACACCCTGACCAAAAATGGTGTTGAACGAGTCAATATGATGAAATTCCTGAATGCTCTGATCGATGCAGAAGGGATTGAGTTAGATGGTAAGCAACTCGGTAATGGACGTGGCGGACGTTCTGCAAGCTATCGAATTAGTGTGCAGTCTAATGGAAATTTATTAATTGGTGCAGCCTACACCAAACAAATGGATTTGCAACCGGGTGATGAATTTGAAATTTCTTTAGGACGTAAACATATTCATCTCAGACAAGTCGAAGCTGGAGAAGAAGCCGAAGCGTCATAAGCAAACAATCTCGTCTTCGAGTTGCTCCCTAAAGTGGATGAAATTCAATCAATCCGTTAGGTAAACCAGAACGCCGATCATAATTTTGGCTGGTGTTGACCGAGAATTTGTCATAGCCAGCCGGAGATATTAATGAATGGGACTGATGGTTTTGAGTGACTCAACAAGAAAAACCGTTACCGACAGCTTCAGCTTGAAAATTATGGAACCGGGACGGAGTGCAATAACTGCTCGATAATCGTTTTTGCCCGTCTTCCGCCCACAGGAATAATCCGATGAGCCAGCACATAAGGCGCCAGAAACTTAACATCATCGGGTAAAGCATAGTCCCGTCCATAGAGAAAGGCTAAAGCTTGAGTTGCGCGATGTAAAGCGATCGCCCCGCGAGGACTGACACCCAGGGCAATTTCCTGATGATCTCGCGTGGTTCTGACTAAATTCAAAATATATTGCTGAACAGAAGTTTCCACCTGAACTCGGCTACAAAGCTGTTGAAGTTCTAAGATATCAGCCGGAGTCAAACAAGCTTCTAACGCCTCAACCGTGACGCTACGGGTAAGCTTCTGAAGCATTTGCAATTCTTCCGACTCAGAGGGGTATCCCAAAGTAAGAGACAACGTAAACCGATCCATTTGCGCTTCAGGAAGCGGAAACGTCCCCTGATATTCAATCGGGTTCTGCGTCGCAATCACAAAAAAAGGTTGAGGAACCCGACGAGAAACCCGATCAACCGTCACCTGTTGTTCCTCCATCACCTCCAACAACGCCGACTGAGTACGAGGGGTAGCGCGGTTAATTTCATCGGTTAACAAAATGTTTGTAAAAACAGGCCCCGGTAAGAATTCAAACTCACCTGTACGCGGGTTCCAAATATTCGTTCCTGTGATATCAGTCGGTAACAAATCCGGTGTACATTGAATCCGTTGAAATTCTCCCGCTATCGAACGTGCAATTGACTTAGCCAGTAGAGTTTTACCCACACCCGGAACATCTTCGAGTAAAGCATGACCCCCGGAAAGTAAAGCAACAAGCGTCAGGCGAATTGCATCTACTTTTCCGACAATTGTTCGGCTGAGATTTTGTTTGAGCCGTTCAATTCTTTCTCTCATTCTATGTATTACTGATATAAGTTGTTAGCTTTTAGTGGTCTTTAGGTGATCATCCTCAGTTCAGCTCAGAAAATCTAAGCACTGATCCACCAATCAGTTACCCGTTCTTCAGATCACTATTCCCTAAAAAGCAGTTTACTGTTCACTGTTTAACACTTTTTCTGCTCTAACACAATCTTCGGCAATTTGTGCTTTAAGTTCATCGAGAGAAGCAAATTTTTGTTCGGGTCGTAAGAATTCTTTTAAGCAAACCTTCAGGGTTTGACCATACAAATCCCCCGACCAACCTAACAAATGAACTTCAACAGTTGGCTTCTCACCTTCTACTGTCGGACGACAGCCAATATTCATCACCGCAGGATTTGTCTCTAAATTCGACGGTTCACCAGGACTAGAAACCTCTACCGCATAAACCCCATAGTTCGGTAGAAATTTTTCAGCAGGTAACTGTAAATTAGCAGTGGGAAATCCTAAGGTTCGACCTAACTGTTGACCTTGAACAACTTGACCGACTAAGGTATAATAACGGCCAAGCAATTGATAAGCGCGTTGAAGATTTCCGACTTCTAAAGCTTGACGAATCATCGAACTACTAATTCGTTCCCCTTGTTCACAGGGATAGCGATCGACAATAATCACATCTACGCCGTTAGCAGCGCCAATGAGTTGTAAATCTCTAGCCGTTCCCGTGCGACCTTTTCCGAAGCGAAAATCAAAGCCAATTGCCACATGAGTCGCTTGTAAATGCTTGATCAAAATTTCTTCGACAAATTCATGCGGACTCAAACTTGCAAGTTGCTGATCAAAAGCCAGCAAAACCATTTGTTCAACGCCCATCCCTTGCAGATATTCTATCTTTTCATCAATCGGAGTCAGCAGCTTTTTAGATTGACCTGTAAAAAATTCTTGAGGATGAGGATGAAAAGTAACAACCGTTGCGTAATGTTGCTGAGTTTCACGAGTATCAGAATCTAGAAAATTTTCCTCGGGAGTCAGCGATAAACCAGAGCGCTGCTGATGAAACAGACTCGGCGGTTGCCAAAGGGAATCTGCTTGAGTGAGTAAGATTTCTGGCTGTTGGGGAGTTGAGAGCGGAGAACTCGCGGACTCAAACAGCTTCAAGATAGGCTGAATAACCTGTCGATGCCCTCGATGTATGCCGTCAAAGTTTCCCAGGGCAACGGCAGTAGGAGTTAGAACAGTGTTTAACGATGAAGTAATCCACACGCTTTATATTTTGACATAAACTTACAGATTTTGACACTCCCACGTCGTAAACGACGGGGATTCTTCATTCTACGACTCAACTTGCTGAGGCAGGATTTCTCCTATCACAGTAGAGGTAAAATCTCCTGAAGCGTGAGGATCTAAGATCCAAGTTCCGCTATGCCCTAGCGTACTTAAGGCAGAATTCAGTATATTAATTGCGGCGTTATGATCCCTGTCTAACTCGCACCCACACTGACAAATATGAGTTCGAGTTGATAGAGATTTTTTAACAATCGCACCACAATTAGAGCAGGTTTGGGAGGTATAAGCCGGGTTAACAGCAACCGTTACCCGACCGAACTTGCTTCCAAAATACTCTAACCATTTTCTGAATTGATACCAACCCGCATCATTAATTGACTTGGCAAGACAATGATTTTTAACTAAGTTCTTAATCCTCAAATCTTCGTATGCTACCAAATCGTTTGATTGGATTACGCAACGCGCCAGTCTTTTGGCGTGTTCTACACGTTGCCTACTTATTTTGAGGTGTGCTTTGCCCAGTCGTTTAATGGCTTTTAATCGGTTAGCACTGCCAATATTTTTTCGAGAAACACGTCTTTGATAAAGCTTTAATTGCTTTTCGTTTTTTCTGTAGAAACGAGGGTTTAACTCAGTATTGCCATTACTATCGGTGTAGAACTCTTTTAACCCTACATCTAACCCAATTGTTTTCCCTGTCGGTTGTATTTTTATTTTCACATCGACTTGGATACAAAATTGAATGTAATAGCCGTCAGCTTTTCTAACCAACCTCACTCGTTTAATTTGTTCAGCCGGATAGAATGCCAAGTCCCAAGTCCCAATAAGCTTGAGTTTTCCAATCCCTTTTTTATCAATAAACTCGATATGTTTGGGATCTAAAAGTCTCCATCCGCTCTGTTTGTATTCAGCAGAACGACTATTCTTCTTGAACTTTGGATAGCTTTTCCTGCCCGGAATATTCTTTTTACAGTTATCGAAGAACCTGGCAATAGCTGACCAACACCGTTCTACAGACGCCTGACAAGCGTGTGAATTCAAGTCCCTGACAAAAGGGTACATAGCTCGGAGTTCGGTGTTATATCGATACAACTCTTTTCTTCCGAGTCCGCGATTATCCATCCAATACCGCAAGCAAGAATTCCGAACAAACTGAGATGTTTGGATGGCTTCATCGATTGCTTTATATTGATACGCTTTTCCTTTTGCTTTGAATTCGTAGACGATCATTTACGCTAGCTTGTTTGGCGTATAATATTATCATACCACATAGATGCTATATGCAGAAAGTAAGTTAACCGTCGTAAACGACGGGGCTTGCATCCCGCTTTTTTTCGGTCATCAAAAATCGAGAGAGCATTTTTTAGCTATCTTCGTCAGGAGAGATTAACTGAATTGAAAGTCCTTCTCTGGCCATTAAACTATTGGGGAAACGTTGAGCGACTTGTTCTCCAACTTGATCGAGAAAATCATCATTATGGAGCGGATCATGGTGAAAAATCACCAACCGTTTGACATTCGCTGCTTTTGCCACTTTAACCGCTTCCTGCCAAGTCGAATGACCCCACCCGACTTTACTGGTTTTTTCAGAATAATACTCCTCATCGGTGTAGGTAGCATCATAGATTAAAACATCAGCATTGCGAGCCAAAAACAACACATTTTCATCTAAACCTTCCGGAAAATGTTCTGTATCGGTGACATAGGCGGCTGCATAACCATACCAATTCACGCGATAACCGACAGCTTCACCCGGATGATTCAGCAGAGCCGTTTCAATTTTAATACCATCTCCAATTTCTAGAGTTTGACCGATGGTAACATCAAAAAACTTGAGAGTCGATCCCATCGTTTGTAAGGGAACCGGAAAATTGGGGTGAAGCATCTGATCATTGAGTCGCTGCTGCACCGTTGAACCATTGGGTGCAACCGCCCCATAAATATGAAACGTATTTTTGGGAATAAAAGCAGGAGTAAAGAACGGAAAACCTTGAATATGATCCCAATGGGCATGGGTAAAGAAGAGATGGGCAGCCACAGGCATCTGAGACATCAGAGATTGTCCGAGAACCCGCAAACCCGTTCCCCCATCAAAAATCAAGCGTTCTGTTCCGACACGCATTTCGACGCAGGAGGTATTACCGCCATAGCGTACCGTTTCCGCCCCTGGACAGGCAACACTTCCTCTAACGCCCCAAAAGTGAATCGTAAACTGATTGTGCGGACTAGACATAGGATCGAATGGAAGATGAATGATCAGCGATGATCGCACTCAGGTATTGCTCCGGGTTCTGATTTCGGTCAAAGACCTCTGAGAACCCCTCTCGATCAGTGAAAATTTGAGCAACTGCGGCGAATTTGTATTGACACCTCAGTTGTGCAGCGAAGTACCATAGACTTATCTTAATGCCAATCTATCTTAAACTATCTAAATCTCCAAACGGTAAGACTAGATACCCAAAGCGAATCACCCCTGTTTGTGGCGATTGGGAGTGGGGTGTAACGACAAAATGATCTTATATTTTGATTTTCCCTATAGATTCATCTCAAAAACCCCTGGACGGCTCAGTTGTTTAACTCTTAAAAATCAACTTTGAAGCGATCTACAATCAGTTGACCATCAAACGTATAAAAAGTAACTTTATGAATATTTTCCGCTTCTACGCTGAGTTCTTCACTCGGTAAAATGATCGCTAAAGAGCGACTCGATTGCTTCGCGGTCATCTCTGTACGGTCAATTTCCTCAGCTTGCCCATTATAAGCCGATAAAATCGTTCGGCGAGAACTGGTTACTAAAGCTTCCACTCGACGAACGGGATGCTGAAAGTGAACTTCTAGCCAGCCACTTCTGGGCGCTCCCATTAAAACTGTTTGATTGGGCTGAACTCCAAAAGCGGGGTTAGAGGGTTGTAGCGCAATCGCATTCACAAAAGTTATACCCCAGGAACTAAACTGCCGCTCAACTAATTCAAAACATTGTAACTGTTCCAAAGCTAGACGAATACGCTGGGGAGATTGAATCGGTAGTTTTCCTGAAAGTTCCTTTTCGGTTTGAGGATGGACAATCAGTTCTTCAGGACTATTCCATTCCATCTCCCCATTTAATACATCACAGACATAGACACAATCTGAAAAGGGTCTGCACTCTTGTTCCATAACTGTTTTCATTGGGAGATGTCCTTTTGTGGAAGTTCTAGGGGTTTGCCAGGTGCTTTCAAGCACAGGGTTTTGATTGAGAGGGATCATTCCTGGATTTATAAGGATTCAGACTTGAGCTTGCCTCCTCAGTAAATAATTAGGATTTATACCCGAGAGGTTATGCACCCTTAAGGGGTTATACCCCTCATCTTATAAACAAAGTATACCAATCTCAGGGGGTGATAGGGCAATGAGGGAGTTATGAAGATGGGGAGATTGGTGACGGGTTTGGGTGGCTTGATGAATTTCCCCTACAAGACTGATGCCGGAGTGACTGATTGGCTACCTGAGACAGAGGAAAAATCGAGAGAGCATTTCTTATGCTTTATTAAATCCGCCGAGAAGACTGCGCCGGCTTGTCCCCGCAGATGAAAGGCGGGGCAATTGGAGGCACGGAAATTGCCAAGTCAATCCCGTTGCTTTTGAGTTTCAATATACTTCTTTACAACCTCTTCCGATATATGACCAACACTAAATAGAGCCTTGCTCGGACTCCACAGCCCCGACCCCCAGAACTTGCGCTTCTTGAGGTCGGGGAATTTTGTAAAGATGTAAACTGCTGAGATGGACTTCAGCGTTTTGACTATCTCACCTGGAGCTGTCATGTGATCTGCCTGCACGAACAGGTGGCAGTGGTCGGGCATCACCTCACAACTATGCAATTCCCACTTGTAGTTCTTGCACGTCTCTGCAAATATGCGCTTGAGTTCAACCTCTATTACTCCTTCAAGCACTTGATGTCTGTATTTGGGGCAGAAGATCAAGTGGTAGCCGAGTGCGTGTACTGCGTGAGAGGACTTCCGTATTTGCATATTGACAATATATATAAAAGCTGTGCTACACGGGAGGAAGTCCGGTAGGCTGGTAGCCCCTTGAATTTATTCAGGGGCGGAAAGACGACACGAGCCACTTTAGTTGCTGTAAGATAGTAAAGAAACGACAAGTAAAACTGTACCAACTGCGCGTTGAAGTTTTCCTAGTACGGAGAAACCCCGGCAATCCGAAAGCGTAATATTGCATTATGGCTCCGAGATACAGCAACGGCAGGAAACTGAGCGTACCGAATTGGCTCTGTGTTGGAAGTTAAGAAAGTCTTCAAGCTAAAAAAGTAAACTATCCAACTTGTTTGGTGTGTTAGAGGCGATTTGACTTGGCCTATGAGTCTGACAATTTTCGGCGTCAGAAGTTCAGAAATACCCTACGGGGATTCCCCCGAATTAATTCGGGGGAGTAGTCAAAGGAACCCTCCTACTAAATCAACCCGGTTCAGGAAAAAATTTGAAAAGTTGCTTGACAAACTGAGTTTTTTGTGGAATCCTAGAAAGAGTCAAGCAATATTGCGGGTGTAGCTCAGTGGTAGAGCGCAACCTTGCCAAGGTTGATGTCGTGGGTTCGAATCCCATCACCCGCTTACTAAAAGAATATAAAGCTTAAAAAAGCAGCAAATAGGCTATAGGATTGCTGTTATCATCGGAAATAAGGAGTGCAAGGGAATAAAATTCTCTTGTATGATATTTAATCAACTCTCAACTTCTGTCGAGTCAATACTGATGTCAGGGAGACAGTCTAGCGTTTCAACTCTAGGGAAAAATCCATGAAAATCTAAAAACTTACGAAATTGACAAGACTGAGTTGGTCAGTATGATTCATTAAGTCTGTATTTAAAATCCGTAATTCTTAAACGCTTTATCTGATAACTGCTTGTGCCATCTCAGAAAGCCCAGAAAATCGAGTTAAACGGTGATTACCCTTGCCCCTGTCGGCGGAAGGGTCACTTAGTTCCGATCACGCTGACAGAAGCCTTTGGCTGCGATCGCTGTCAGCAAATTTTTGTTGTAGATGAGAGCGGTTACTCTCTAGAACAACTCTCAACCCACTATCCTTATAAACAAGCATGGCATTGGACAGGTCATCAGTGGCATCGAGCCAGTCCGGGTTTTCGGACTCATTACTTACCCCTAGCTTTAGGAATGCTCTTAGTGCCATTGGTAATTTGGCTACCTTTGGCATTGTATTCACCGGGACCCAATATTATACTTTGGGCAATGGTTGCGGTAATGTTGGCAATGTTGCCAGCATTGATGGTCTGGCTTGCTTACAGACGGTGAGCGAAGATGATAATTGATGATTTTAGTGCTTCACCCCCGCCGACGAACCCTATTCGTCGTGCCTATACAGCGAGTATACAACTAGCAAAGACGAAAGGAGAACATCGTAGCCGTACCTTACGGGCTATGGCTGAAGCCATTAGAAAAAGGCAAAACGATATTTTAGAAGCAAACACCCTAGACTTAGAAGCCAGTCGAGAACTGGGTATTTCAGAATGTGTGAGTGAGTGGTTAAAGCTGACTCCTGAAAGGCTAGAAACAACGGTACAAATCTTGAAACGGTTGGGAGAACTTCCTGATCCCATCGGACGAGTCATCGGAGTTTCCTATCAACTCGAACAGGGTCAGACCTACTATCAACTGATTCCGATTGGGGTGGTGGGGTTAGTGTATGAAGCCTTTCCCGAATTGGGTGCAATCGCGGCAGGACTGTGCATGAAAACGGCTAATAGTTTAATTTTACTCGGTGGCAGTGAAGCGAACTATTCCAACCAAGTGATCACTCAAGCTTTACAGTCGGCGATCGAAGAAGAAGGTATGCCTATAGGCTGTTTAGAAGCCTTTCCCGCCGAACAGGAAGCCAGCATTCAAGACTTAGTGACTCAAGACCAATATATTAATCTGATCATTCCCTATGGTCGGCCCCATTTGGTGCAGCAAGTGGTCAATCAATCGACTGTTCCTGTTTTGCGTTCGGCGATGGGGAACTGCTATCTGTATTGGTCAGCAACGGCCAACGTGGAAATGGCGCGATGGATGATCTTGGATAGCCATCAAAGCAAACCTGACCCCGTTAATGCGATCGAGAAAGTATTAATCGATCCCAACCAGAAGGGTTCATCCTTAGTCAGACTTTGGAACAATCTGCGTGAAGAAGGATTTGAACTCAAAGGAGACGAACTCCTCGTCCAACAATTTCCCGAGCTAACCCTGGCTGAACCCTCAGAATGGTCACAACCCTACCTCAATAAAACCATCGCTTTTAAAGGAGTAGACAGTCTAGAAGAAGCGATCGCCTGGATGAACGAATATAGTAGTGGTCATAGCAACTGCTTGGCAACCGAATCCTATAGCGAGAGCCGTCAATTTGCCTTAGATGTCAACAGTGCCTTAACCTTTATCAATGCTTCTCCGCGATTCTCACGCCATCACAATCGAGGGGATGCGATCTTTTTAGGAATGTCCAATCAGGTGGGATATCGGCGCGGATTAATTGGCTTAGAAAGCCTAACAACCGTCAAATATATCGTCCAGGGAAATCCCAACTTTTAGCTAAAAAAACCCCAAGGGAGAGGGGAAAAAATAACGATTCATGTTGTTCATTCAAGATTCAACTGTCCCCAGCTCCCAGTCTTAGCGAATAGTGTACTCAGCCTTACTTCGTCGTTGGGACTAATTTAACTTTTTTGGCTAAACCCAACGCTTGTAAAAGTTGAATCGTCATCCAGGTCTGATCAATTTCCCACCATTGCAAACCATGACGAGCAGAATACTGGTAAGCGTGATGGTTATTGTGCCAACCTTCACCATAAGTCAGGACAGCCACCCACCAACAGTTGGTAGAAGCATCATCACAATCAAACGTGCGGTATCCAAACTTGTGGGTTGCACTGTTAACAAACCAAGTGCAGTGGAACACGGCGACAATCCGCACAAACACTCCCCAAACCACAAAAGGCCAGCCGCCCAAGAGGAAAAGCAGACCCCCTAAAGCAAACTGAACGAGAATGAAATAGTCTTGACAAAATTGATAAACCGGATCTTTGCCGATATCCTGAGTTAAGCGATCAATGTCAGCTTTTGGCGGACGAGCGTACAGCATCCAACCCATGTGACTCCACCAAAAACCCTTGTTAGAGTCATGGGGATCTAACTCATGGTCAGAGTAAAGGTGATGCATCCGGTGTGAACCCACCCAATCAATCACTCCACCCTCACAGGCTAAAGTGCCACAGAACACGAGAAAATATTCAAGCCACTTCGGCGTTTCAAAACTGCGATGAGTCACAAGGCGATGAAAACCTAGAGTAATTCCCAAGCCCCCTGTTACCCAGTGTAAAAAGACTGCAATTCCAACCGCAGCCCAACTAAAATTACTCGGAAGTAATGCAAAAAGTGCGCCGACGTGGAGAATTACCATAAAGATGATAACTTTCCATTCGGGATTAAGTTTTTTTGAAGTTGCAATCGTCATGAAAATCTGAGCTTTCTTTACGAGTCTGTCCTATTTGCGTCATAATAAGCACCACTCACGCGGTTAGGCGAGTTCGGTGATGAGCAGTAGCATTTTACAACTAGATGAAGCAAAGCAGGCACTATTTACGATCTTTTCCGGAATCGATGGTCAGGTCAAGCAAAATCTAAAACGAGTTTTAGATGCTTTTCGACAACATCGGGTCGGAACCCACCATTTTGCAGGAGTTACAGGCTATGGCCATGATGACTTGGGCCGTCAAACGCTTGATCGAGTGTTTGCGGAAATCATGGGAGCCGAAGCTGCTGCTGTCCGAGTCCAGTTTGTCTCTGGGACTCATGCGATCGCCTGTGCTTTGTTCGGTGTTTTGCGTCCAGGGGACGAAATGCTAGCTGTTGCTGGCGCTCCCTATGACACTCTAGAAGAAGTCATTGGTTTACGAGGCAAAAGTCAAGGTTCACTTCTTGAGTATGGCATTTCTTACCGTCAAATAGATCTGCAATTAGATAGAAAAATAGATTGGGAAAGTTTAAAAGTTGGTATTACCTCTAAAACACGCTTAGTCCTAATTCAGCGCTCTTGCGGCTATTCCTGGCGTTCCAGCTTATCTATTGCTGAAATTGAGAAAATTGTCCAGATCGTCAAACAGCAAAATCCCGACACGGTTTGTTTTGTCGATAACTGTTATGGGGAATTTATTGAAACCCAAGAACCCACTGCGGTGGGCGCTGATTTAATTGCGGGTTCGTTAATTAAAAATCCAGGTGGGACTATCGCGCCTGCGGGGGGATATATTGCGGGACGGGCTGAGTTAGTGGAAGCGGCGGCTTGTCGGTTAACAGCTCCCGGAATTGGCAGTCATGGCGGTGCAACGTTTGATCAAAATCGCTTGTTATTTCAAGGCCTATTTTTGGCCCCGCAAATGGTGGGAGAAGCGATGAAAGGAAACCATTTACTCGCCTATGTTTTTGACAAGTTAGGTTATCGGGTTAACCCTTTACCTTTAGAACCCCGTCGGGATGTTATTCAAGCGATTGAGTTGGGTTCACCCCAAAAATTAATCGCCTTCTGTCGGGCTTTACAGAAGTATTCTCCGGTCGGTTCCTACCTCGACCCCGTTCCTGCGGAAATGCCGGGGTATGAGAGCCAATTAGTTATGGCTGGTGGTACGTTTATTGATGGTAGCACTTCAGAATTATCGGCTGATGGGCCGTTAAGAGAACCTTATATTGTGTTTTGTCAAGGGGGTACCCATTGGACTCATCTTGAAATTGCCTTAGAAGCCGCCATAGAAGCCGTTGGGTTTGCCAATGATTCTTAACAGAATTATGAATTATAAATTATAAATTATATATAGCACGCCAAAAACCCGGTTTCTTGAACAATACACATCGCCAATTTTCCGCGCACGGTAGAAGAAACCGGGTTTTTTAGTCTGGAGGTACCACGCCAAAAACCCGGTTTCTTGAACAATACACATCGCCAATTTTCCGCGCACGGTAGAAGAAACCGGGTTTTTTAGTCTGTACTGTACTTCATTCAACTCACAATGCAAAGTTTTTATTGCTTTCATGTACATCTTTGATTAACTACCTGAAATCTCAAATTTAACCTGAACTGCGCTGTACAGTATGCCTGCAAACTATATTCTTATCAATTTTGTTACAACAAATGTTGATTGATAGGAGCGTCATCTATAACGTTTTATGCTAGAATTAATGTTGGTTAACGAGAGACGGGTTGGCGCAGGAGACCTGGTGGATAAAAAAATTATCAGCGATGAATTTATAGAAACCTTGAAGGATGATAAATACGAAACACATCTTGATGAAATAAAAGATGCTTTATCAATCCTAGATGATGCTATTGAAAGCCTACAGTCTTGTATTCTAGATGAAGCTGCGACTCTACTCAAACAGAGGTGTTTTGAAAAAAGCACTATACTCTCTGAGAACACCCAAGCTTTGGATATAATTAGAAACCATATTCGAGAATATATTACCCAACTTGAAAACGAGGATGATTGGGATGATGAGAATAATAATGATTCGGAATTTGATTGGGAAAATGATGATCAATTCCTTGAACCCAGTCAACTCAACAACCCCCTAGAAATATCTAAGGTATTTACCTTAGATCAGTCCGTTGACGTTACTTACTTTAAACCTACATTATTTAGGTTCAAGCAGAATGAATATGAGGTTAACAGTTGGAGATATTTTTTACGAGATTTATGCTTTATATTGTACAAACTAGATAAAGAGATTATATTAAGCTTTCCAAATCGAAAAGAGTTTATTGGTCGCACAAGAAATTATTTTTCCAAAAAACAGTCAGATTTGACGTGCGCTGGTAAAATCAATACCAATCTTTATGTAGAATTAAATCTATCCGCGAAGGATGTACTAAAGTTAGTCAAAAAAATTCTGAAGGCATACAGAATAGAACCCCATCACGTTGAAGTAGAGGTTCGTCCTGTAAGGTCTATCTAGCACCCCATCAGCTAAATGCTCACATTTCAATTGTCTGATTGGGAAAAAATAAAGCGATCGCAAAAATGACAAGAATTGCGAGTGTGGGGGTTGAAATCCTGTCTCTATCGTGCTAAAGTAATAATGATTGCGATCGCTAATTCCAAGAATTTTGTGATCCTTTACCCACAAACAACATAAATCGCCCAAATTGCCATCGCCCTGAGATAATGACTCGCCCGAAAGGTTCCGGCTGCGGTAATAGCTTCAGGAGTGCGAAATTGTAAGCCATTTTCATAAATTTGTTTCACCACTACTTCGGCTAAATTAAACCCTTCCTCTTTCATTCCCATTTGAATTAAAAACGCCGCTAACCCAAAATTAATCCCCGTCCAAACTTCTAACGGATGAGTATCATTAGGGTTAACAGGTTCGCCATTTAGTCTAACGCCATTAGCAGCCCCTAATTGACCGTGATGGAAATTTTGAAAACAAGATTGATAAATCGTTTGTAAGGCTGAAATGGTTCGTTCTGGGGCAACAATATCTTCTAATCCTAACAGTTTAACATAAAATTGACCACAGAGTTGATCGGCCATCACAACATCGGAACCACTCTCACTATCAAGCTGATAATATTGACCATTCCAAAGCTTTTGATAGATCGGTTTTGCTTGTTTTAACCATGTTTTATAAGTTGAAATGGTTTCTGAAAGTGAGGGAAACAATGTAGAAAATTCAGTCTTTTCTAAACAGTTTCCGATTTCTATTGCTG
>NZ_LATL02000207.1 GCF_000972705.2 Limnoraphis robusta CS-951
AGTTCAACTGTTAGAAACACAGTTAGCCGAAATGGTTTCAACTGAAGATTATCAACAGTTACAAAAACAGTTAGAACAACAACTCGAAACAGTTCAACTGTTAGAAACACAGTTAGCCGAAATGGTTTCAACTGAAGATTATCAACAGTTACAAAAGCAGTTAGAACAACAACTCGAAACAGTTCAACTGTTAGAAACACAGTTAGCCGAAATGGTTTCAACTGAAGATTATCAACAGGTACAAAAACAGTTAGAACAACAACTCGAAACAGTTCAACTGTTAGAAACACAGTTAGGCGAAATGGTTTCAACTGAAGATTATCAACAGTTACAAAAACAGTTAGAACAACAGTTACAACAACAAGAAGTCACTGTTTCTGAGTTAAGACATCAATTAGAACATCAAAACGTCTCAATGGCTGACTTAGAACATCAACTCGCTCGTATACCCGAACTTGAAACTCAACTCGCTAATAGTATTGCTTCGGTAACAAAACAACTGAATTCTGGAGTTTCCTTAGAACATTCTCCGAGTCCAGTTCAAATTCATCAGCAACCCCAGCCTATTTCTCATCAGTCGAATACAAATGTTGGGTTAACGGACTCATCAGAAAGTTATGGAGCGTTAAAACAAAAAATAGAAGAACAGGAAAAAACCATCAACAATTTGCGACAAGAAATGAGCGACTTAAGACGTCTAGCAACCATTGCAGAATCTCATTTAGGAAGATGGCGTCATAACACTTTCTCCCATTAGATTGTTTAGTTTAGGGTGCAAACTTTGCACCCCTAGATCTAAAAAAATCTCCCGCCAGTTTGGTATAGCCGTGAGCGCTCGTATCTAGACAAGGAGAAAGCCTCATTGAACCACAAAGAAACAAAGAACACCAAGAAGTAAGTTGTAAACCCGCTCCCGGCTGATTAATTTTAGCGTTAGAATTATCAAAGGAACTGGTATTGATTGCAAGTATGGCGATCGCCTTGACGCGGCGGACAGATTAACTTTATATTAGAGTCAATCAATAGCTTGGGTGTAATCATAGCAGAATTAGCTCTATCTTTGCTCTAATTGATGATTACTCAATCGTCGCGACAACTTCCCCCGTTTGCGAAGTATCATAACCTCCCAGGGCGGTTAGTTGGGAATGTAAACGCGGATGTCCCAGCGTATTCAAAAGTTGTTGAACTGGAGTTTCAGCTAAATACTCTTTGAGAACAACTAAATCATATCGTGATTTATGCAGAGGAATAAAACTGAGTCCAAAAGCACTAGCAACGGCTTGGGTACTGACACCAACATCTGCATTTCCACTCACCACCGCTCTAGCAACAGCAACATGATTATTCACAACAGAATTAAATCCTTGAACCGCATTAAATGGAATTTCAGCTTGACGCAATAAATATTCTAATAATTGCCGACTTCCTGAACCTATTTCTCGGTTAATTATGGTAATATTAGAGTTAGCTAAATCAGCAACCGTTCTCAATTTTTTGGGATTACCGGGCGCGAGTAGTAACCCTTCTTCCCAAACCCCTAAATTAATCAATACCGCCCTTTGATTGATCACCGCTTCTCGAACAAAACTAACATTATAAGAATCGGTTTCCGGGCTGTAAAGGTGCATTCCAGCGATATGAACTTCACCGCGACACAACCGTTCTAGAGCATCCATACTATTGGCAAAACTCCAATACACCCGCAAGTTAGGATACCAATATTCTGCCACTCGCGCCCACAAAGACAACACCGGAGTACAACCCGCCACCGCTACCGTTTGATTAATCGTTTCCGGGGGAGTCCACAGTTTTACCTGTACCGGAGCGTTTTCAGTTTGTCCCCAACCCTCGCCATCGGCGGGAATCATCTCGGTACGAAAGGCATCCTCACCCAACAACGGATAAGCCATCAACTTTCCCCCAACTCGCGCCAAGGTGAAGCGAACATCCTGCTCTAGGGGAATA
Source organism: Limnoraphis robusta CS-951 (assembly GCF_000972705.2). The sequence goes on from NZ_LATL02000207.1 coordinate 1,966, forward strand.
GCCTGGGCGGGGGTTGCTTCGACTCGCAGACAGTCTTCTTCCAACCAGAATAAATCTTCCACCTGACACCCCAAAGCCTTGGCTAACCGCAACGCAATCGTCGCAGAAGGGGCATATTGTCCAGACTCCACACCGCTAATGGTTTGGCGAGAAACCCCCACTACTTTGGCTAAATCTTGTTGACTCAAACCCAAGCGGGTACGGATTTGTTTGAGGCGATTTTGTAGTTCGTTGTCCTGCTTCATTTTCCTTCTGCTCAAATCCAGCCGAAACTCAAACCCTCTCACAAACTTTCAATTAGTCTACTGGTATCGTGACAGTTCCCGCAAAAAAAATTGTATCTTTCAATACGCAAGTATTTTTTACAATTTGCTTAAATACTTGCATAATGTCAGATGCCTCCTAGATATCAGGACAAATCCCACGAAAACTTCGTGCTTGAAGTCTTGATTCTAGAAATTGGTGATAAGTAGCGGAATGAAGAGTCCACTGGCTGTTGAGCAGGTTCTGAGTGCCGTTTGGTCAAATCTTGGCAGCCAGTTCTTTTTTTATTGCAGATTTAATTCCAGTTTTATTCCCAAAACTCTTACAAACATTGTCTAAATTCAACAAAATTTTCGAGATAAAAATTATGCTACTTTGGTTTGAAGTTCTAGGTTATACGGTTTTATTAGAGCGAGAAAGTTCATTCAGAATATTAACAGAGCGTGAAACTGAAAGCGAGGTTATTTTGCGCGATCGCCTTGCTCAATCTCTTAGAAAAATTAATCCTCATGTCTCTGAACTCGCCCTGCAAAAAGCTATAAAAAAATTATATTTTTATGATTGTAAAAATAAGATCAACAGCCAGACTGAAACTCTGCAAAAATATCTGACTCAAGGCATAGATGTGTCTTACTATTTTAACGGTAAATTTGTTTTTACAAAGGTGAAAGTGATTGATTATACTCATCCCTTGAATAATGATTGGTTAGCTGTTCATCAGTTTAGTGTGACTGCGGATAATTGGTATTATTCACCGGAAATCGTTATTTTCATCAATGGTTTACCACTCGTTGTCATTGAGGTCTGTCGATGCTTAAATACAAGGGCAATTGGGAGTTTTTATAAAAACATTTTAATTTACAAAGAGAAGATAAAAAAACTATTTTACTATGCTCAAATTATGATTATATTTCAATGAGATGAGGTTAGATTTGGTCAGATTAATCAATCTCTGGAGCAATTTAAAGTTTGGTCTAACGCCGAAAAAAAACAAAGCTTATTCGATTGGAAAAATACCAGAGTAGGATTTATTCAAGACTATTTTGATAAACGATATTTTCTGCATATATTGAAGGCATCAATTCAAGCAAAACCTCTCGGACGAGAAACTTTGACTCAACTGATTGAGAATCATCAGTCTTCAAATCGCTTTTCGGAAGAAAATCTGATAAAGAAGTCAAAATTATTGAGAAAACCTCAACGAAAAAAACGACTTTTAATTCCCGTAAAATCTAAAATTTTCTTGAAACGAACCAAAATAAAAAAGCTTTAAGAGAAAATAAAAAAAGATGAGAAGGAGAGAGTTTTTAATTAATTTAGTTAGTGCCGTCACCTTTATTTTATTCGTTTCTAGTGTTTGATTCGGTAGTCAGGCTAAATATGTATTTGAACAGCATAGCTATCAACTTGCCCGTTAACCCCCTATTTTTTGTGTGAGGAGAGAATCATGGAATTTTTAGTGAATGCTTTAAATATTAGCAGTTATAGTCCAGGTGAAACCCTACCTGATGGTTTGTATACGTTGCGTTTATTTGCAAGTGATGAATTTGGCAATACAACCACTCAAGAATTTGACTTTACTTTAGCTGTTGAAACGCTCTTTTTTATCAGTGGTGAAATTCCTCAAACCGAAGGCTTTAGTGCAGCAGATTTGGCACAACTTCCTCGTCTGACTATTGAAACGAGCGATCGCGGAACACCTGCTGTCTACGAAGGTGTACCTTTAATTGAAGTTTTACGACAAGCAGAAGTGCCTCTTTGTGATGAATTACGAGGCGAAAATATGGCATTATATTTAGTTGTAGAAGCTGCCGATGGCTATCGGGTTGTGTATAGTTTACCCGAACTTGATCCCACCTTTGGAAACCGCACTATCTGTAAAAACTGGTAACTGATAACTGATAAACTGTAAACTGTAATGAACCCGCCCCTACACTTTTCCCTCTTGCAATCTTGCAATCTTGCAATTCCCGCCTTTTTTGTGCTATAGTATTAAACTAATAGCTTGCAAGTCGAGCAGTTTACCCTAACTGTTCGATTTCAGTTGAATTCTGTTTTTGGATTGTTGCTCAATTTGTAGAGTCGTTAACCCTTGTTCTGGTAACTGACATGACCTCTTCTCCAACTGTCGCCCCCAGTCGTTCCAGTCAAGTTACCCGTCAGCCTTATCCCAAGTATAAGGTCATTGTTCTGAACGACGATTTTAACACCTTTCAGCACGTTTCTAACTGTTTGATGAAGTATATTCCCGGAATGACCAGTGATCAAGCTTGGAAACTCACCAATCAAGTTCATTTTGAAGGTCAAGCAACGGTTTGGGTAGGCCCCCTGGAACAAGCTGAACTTTATCATACTCAACTTACTCGTGAAGGGTTAACGATGGCACCTCTAGAAAAAGCTTAACGTTTCGAGTCGAGTATCCCGCTTTCAATCATTAATTTCGGCCAGACTAACAAAAAATATCCCATCCAAACTAAAATCGGAATTGCAATAATAACAGTTAACCAAACGGTTTGACTGAAGAACCAACTTCCCGCAATTATAGAAATTCCTGTTAATAAAATCGACCAAGGTTGACACCACCAAGGCTTATAATTCCAGGGATTAATCGGTTGAGAGTCTTCTGTTGACATAGCTATCTTTTCAACTCAAGCTTTTAACTGGGTAACGAGATGAGTGAGTTCAGGAAGAATCAACTTTTCCATCGCTAATTTTACCGCATTCGTTGAACCCGGAAGCGAAAACACCAACGTTCCCTGACAAATCCCTGCGACTGCCCGAGAAGCGATCGCCCGTGATCCAATTTCAGCATAACTCAAACTGCGAAAAATTTCACCAAATCCCGGCAAGATTTTCTCTAAAACCCTTTCTAAAGCATCATAAGTCGTATCTCTCGGTGCAATTCCAGTTCCGCCATTAATCATCAACGCATCGAGATCACGACGTTGACAGAAGCCTAAAACTTTCGAGCGAATTTCCTGGGGTTCATCCGGAAGAATCAGATAGTCTTGAATCTGATATCCCGCTTGTTTCAGTAAAGATTGAATCAACTGACCACTTTTATCAGTTTCAGGAGTGCGAGTATCACTCACCGTAATCACCGCACAATTAACGGGAACATCAGAAGCATCGGGATGAGGAAGGGATGGGTTCATCGTCAGGTTTCCGACAGGATGATGTTAGGGTTTGATCTCAGGTGAAACGGGAAATGAAGACCTTTCCCGACTTCTCCAACAGCAAAATCAAGACTTACTAAATTCTAATCCATTCGCCTCAGCATAGCGTTCCATAAACCGCATAAACCGATCCCACTCTTCCTCAGATTTCATTAAGTAAAACGCTTCTATCGCTTCCGGTTTACCATTAATAAACTTCGCCTTCACCTCGCGGGTTAATAATTCCCCTTCCTCATCAATTAAGTACATTCCCGTGATTTCCTCACCGAAATCATTGGAGAGGGCTGTGGGACTTTCAAAATAAAAAGTCGCCGTTCCCTGACTATTATCGCGAGAACGAGTTAACCGAACATCCGGAATCACATCTTCATCAATTCCCCGTGCAAACTGAATTGTAGCCATAATTTTACCAACAGATTTTAAACAATTGTTAAATTTCCACCCTCCATCATAAAACGGTTTGGGCATCTCAAGCTAGATGCCCTTATAAATTGAAGATAAATTTCTCGAAACTTTTCCCAACCTTAGACAATATACTGAGAATCAATCGGTTGGGCGCGGTTGAGGGCGACTAACGTTTGATAGAAAATCGCTGCAACCTCTCCACGAGTAATATCCCGTTGGGGAGACAATAAATCCCGACGCGGATAATTGACAACCATCCGCTTTTCCGTCGCTGTCGCCACCGCATCCGTTGCAAAACTGGGAATTTGGGCGCGATCGCTGTAAGCTAGTAGAGAGCTAGACGTTCCGCCTGTCAGCTTCAAGCCATTGATTAACGACACAATTGCTTGGGCGCGGGTTAAATTTTGGTTCGGGCGAAACGTTTCATCAGGGAAGCCTGCCAGAAACCCAGCGCGGTTAGCTTTCTCAATCACCGCTTTCGCCCAAAAATCCGCCGCCACATCTTTAAAACTCGTTCCGGGGCGAATGGGAGTGAGTTCAAACGCCTTAGCTAATAATGCCGCGTGTTCAGCACGAGTTAAACTATTATTGGGTCGAAACGTACCATCTGGATAACCACTAATAATCCTTAAATTGACTAACCCCTCAATAAACGCTTTCGCCCAATGAGTGCTAATATCCTTTAAGCTACCGTCTGGAGTCGGAGTGGGAGTCGGAGTGGGTGTGGGAGTCGGAGTTGGCGTGGGAGTCGGAGCATCATTATTGGCATAATCAATCTCTCCTTTCGTGCGAGTCGGGTTAATATCGTTTCCGACCGAGATCAGCTTAAACTTACCCGCATTCTGCACATCATACTTACCATTATCGCGGAAAACGTTCCCACCCGGATCTTGACTATTACCTAAATCGGGAAGCGAATCTGCAATCACCGTTAACCCATCTTGTAGGTTCTTTTCAATGATATTTTTTCGTAAAACAGGTTTACAACTTCCCGAAAGAACTAATCCCGTGCGATTTCCCGAAATCTCATTACTCACAATTAACGGCGCCGCTTGGGCTTGTACGGCAAGCGCATATCCAGTATCTTGAAACTTATTACCGCGAATCTCTCCCTTGGCATTTCCCGCTAAAGCAATTCCATTCCCAGCATTTTTAGAAAACACACTATCGAGAATTTCAGGAATTGCTGTTCCGGTAATAAATATCCCTTCCCGCTTGGAATTAACAAACGTGCAATTCGCAACCGTACAATAAACCGATTCTATCCAAGTTCCTGTTCCGCGAATTTGATCATTTGTGATACTAAATCCTCGCAAAACAGAATTATTTTCCATCCGAACCGTCATATTTTGAGAGGCGGCGGTGGGACTGGTAAAGCTACCACTTCCAGTAATTTGAGTATCCTTACCTTTTCCCGGTTCATTCCCTAATAACGTTACACCAGAAGGAACTAATAAAGGAAATATTTCGCCATTAGAAGCAGTATAAGTTCCTGGTGCAACTTGCACAACCGTTCCGGCTTGAGCTTGTTTGAGGGCTTTTGTAATCGTTTTAAACGGACTCGACTGAGTTCCGGAATTTGAATCATTTCCTTTGGTTGAATTAACGTAAAGAGTCATAACTGAAGCTGTGGTAAAATTCTGAACGACAACATTAACATTTCCCTCGATGCGATTTCCGTTGACATCATTGCCAAACGAAGCGATCGCTACTAGGCTGGTATTTTGCACATCAAATCCGCCATTTTTGCGGAAGGTATTACTCCCCGGATGTTGAGGACTCCCCAAGTCCGGTGTAGAATTTTGAGTGATCACAATTCCATCACTACTGTTATGTTCGATGGTGTTGCGACGCAGAACAGGTCGTGCATCACCAGAAATCAACACACCTGTGCGATTTTCAAAGACAGCATTATCCGTCACTTGCGGGGCTGCATCCTGTTTGACAGAAATCCCATATCCGGTATTTTGAAAGATATTTCCCCGTACCAGTCCGGTGACACGTCCTTCTATCGACAAGCCATAACCTTCGTTGTCGATGAACAGATTATTGACAATCTGCGGACTTCCCGAACCTGTGGCGTAAATCCCTTGCCGTTTGCTGTGAGTCAGAGTACAATCAGCGATCGTTACCGTTGCAGACTCCAACCAAACGCCTGTTCCCTGCATTTGGCTATTGCTAATCGTAACGCCCCGCAATTGAGCATCATTTTCCAGCAATAGCGTTATATTTTGCAAGCCTGCACTCGGACTGAGATAGTGACCACTACCATCAATCAAAATTCCGCTTCCTTTCCCCGATTCGTTCCCCACAACGATGACTCCAGGGGGAATCTTTAAGGGAAAAATCTCACCTGTAGCAGCGTTGTACGTTCCCACCTCAAGTTGTACTATTGTACCGGGTGTTGCTTGAGATAGGGCTTTTGTCAGGGTCTTCAAAGGCGCTGATTGACTGCCCTCACCCTGATCATGACCCAGAGCTGGGTTGACATATATCATTGTCATAGCTATGCTGGCTACCAAACCATCTGCGCTTATTCTAAAATTCTGTTACACCCCTGCTAAACGCTGTTCTGGAGAAAATCAGGATTCTGTTCAATTTTTTTAATGCTGAAATTCTTCTTCTGCCTGAGAAAGCAATGGTTAAAGCAAGACTTCGGCGATCGCTCGGACTGCTGAGTTAGATTTTTGGGGGATTAAAACCAATTAGTTTGAAGTCATTGTTCTTGACTGCGATCGCCATTTTTTTTCAGCCATCCTTGAAATATCCCACTCATTGTATTTGTCGTATTTTCCAAGTTTTTGCTGACTTCCGATTTTACATCTTCTCCCCATTTCTGAGTCGTATTTACAACAGAATTAACCTGCTGACTGACTTGTTCTCCAACAGCTTGACTACTATTTTGACTGGCTGTAATGATCTGATTAAAAGCCATTTTTATCGGTTTTGGAGTCGCCGCATCCACCGCTTCAGCAACCCAAGACGTTCTTTCTCCCAACCAGCCAGAAGTGATATTAAACATTTCCGTTGCTTTTTCTACTGTTACCCCGCAGGCGACTTTAATTTCATCGGGTGTGGAATTATTTATCTTTTCTACAATGGCTTGACGTTGTTCTTCACTGAGATTATCCCAAACCTGTTTACCAATAATTCCCACGCCTGCGATCGCAATCACCGCTCCTCCGGTAGACACCGCCGAAACAATCGCCGTCCCTGCTGCTATTCCACCGCCACCGGATGCCAACGTTCCCCCACCTAACCAGGCTAAAGCCGCATTTGTCGCTGCGGCACCACTTAAAGAACCGATCGCCGTTCCGGTAGAGGCGGCAACCCCCAAAGTTGAGGCAACTGTTACCACTGTTCCCGCCGAGGTTCCAATCCCAATCATAACACCTCCAACAATAGTCTGAGTGGCAAATTTAACCGTTCCCGACTGGGTAGAATAAGCCTTCCCCGTCACCATCAAAGTCGCCCAATGTTCACAATTAAATTCTGTAGGATGATAGGAACGAATATTTCCCGCTTCTAAGGCTATTTTGAAGGATTTAATATTCTGTTTAATCCGATCAAAATCAAACGTTTCTCCCCTAACTTTAACTGCACTCCAACCTTCTCCTTCAATCGGTTTTACCTCTAAGGTGGAATTATTCACCCAACCCACCGTGCGATTTTCTGCAATTACAATCCCATAGTGAGCGATCGCACCGCAATTTTGTTTAACAATTTGTCCGAGTTGAAAGTTATTCATCGATCTCCTTTTCCCAATTAAACTTGAATTTTTGTTATTCTAAAAGCATATCTAGCTCATTTTGTAACGCTTGCATTTCCGCCGAAGACGCTGCCGAAGATGCCGCCGAACTTCCTAACAAATCCCAAGGATTTTGACTGATTTGTTGAACTCCTGCTTTTATTCCTTTTTGAGTTGCTTTAACAGTCGTTTGAGCCGTTGTTCTGATAAATTTCTGCCATTCGGGATCGATTTCCTGCCAAATCGCTTGCAAAATAGATACACTCAATAATGCCGTGCCAACCGGAGGAAATAGAAGAACAACAGTTGTAATTACACCCGATGTAAAGACACGCAGCCCGACTTTATTAATCGCACATTCTAAAGTTATTTTATCCTGTAAAACCTCAATTAAAACCGGGAAAACCTCTGTAACCACTGTAAAACCCAACGCGGCAAAGGCATTTCCTCTCATTAGTTTTTGCAATACTTTAATAGCAACTCCCCGCATAAAACCCGTTTTTAAACCCTGAATTGTAACAGACAAAATTTGATCGAGTTCTGAAGCGGCGAGTTCTTGTTCTCCCCGACAATAAGCACCTAAAGTTTTAATAGATTGCAGTAAAATATTAATCGCCGCATTAATTGCCGCACCTTCAACACCTGCACCGCCAATTTCTCCAACCCATGCTGCGGTTTCCATGATTTCAGCCGCGAGATAGGGATTTTCAGCTACCCAAACGGCAAAATCTTCACTGATGGGAAAACTTTTAATTCCATCAACCTCAATGACAATTGTCGTGTTACTCACTCCTTGATTTTCTAAATTTGTGAGAATTTTACCTGGATAATTACCCGAGTTGGCTTGCTTTTCTACATATTTCTCGGTTCCGGCTTTGGCTTGTATTTGAGCGATGACTTCTCCAACTTTGTCAATAACCCGTGCGTCGTGGAGAGCGTTTTTAGGCGGATTTGGGAGAAACCGCAAAGGAACAATCAGGGTTTGGCATGGGTAAAATGCCGATAACGTAGAACAACACTTTCGATTTTTAAAATCATACCAGAGTCGCAAACCCTTGTCAACTCGTGAAATAAATGAAAATAATTTTTGATAAGCCGGAAATGTTAAATTTTATAAAGGGGACTAATTTTAAAAACCTAAACAGAAGTCGAGGGATTAATGAGTTAAACTTATAATTCAGGAGAAACTCTCAAGCTGAGATACTATTCATTACTAATCGCATGATTGCAGTTTAACCCACAACCGATGATCGAAGTCGAAAATCTGTGTAAGATCTATGGTTCAACTCCCGCCCTTCAGGATGTCTCATTTTCCGTGGAAGCCGGAGAAATCTTAGGATTCTTAGGCCCCAACGGAGCCGGAAAAACCACCACACTGCGAAT
>NZ_LATL02000208.1 GCF_000972705.2 Limnoraphis robusta CS-951
CCCGCCCCGTTTTCCAACCCACCCCCTAACTTAATATCGGTGGTCAATTCAGCGGGAGTGATCAATGAATCTAAAATTTTTGAGTTTAGCAACATCTGGCATCTTAGCTGTGGGAACAACGTTGAGTGTAAATGTCGCTTATGGAAGTTCCTCTAAAACCCTAATCAACTTAGGNCGAAAAACTTAATATCGGTGGTCAATTCAGCGGGAGTGATCAATGAATCTAAAATTTTTGAGTTTAGCAACATCTGGCATCTTAGCTGTGGGAACAACGTTGAGTGTAAATGTCGCTTATGGAAGTTCCTCTAAAACCCTAATCAACTTAGGCTCCTCGGCCGATGAACTCAATTTCAACTCCAACTCTGTAAATTATAAGTCTAACCGACTACTGGCTCAAGGTGAGGATGAAGAAACGAATATTCGGGTTTATGAACAAGCGAGTCCGGCTGTTGTTTCGATAGACACGGAAAAAGCCAATGGTAGTGGTACGATTATCAGTCCAGATGGTACGGTTTTAACCAATGCTCATGTGGTTTCCCACGGTGGAGAGGTCAAAGTTACCTTAGCTGATGGTCGAGAAATGATAGCTGATGTCATCGCCTATGGAGAAGATGGGCTAGATTTAGCGGTTCTGAAAATTCGCAATGCTCGCAATTTACCGACGATTCCGATTGCCAGTCCGGCTTCGGTAAAAGTGGGTCAACGCGCCTTTGCCATTGGCAATCCCTTTGGTCAATTTCAAGGAACATTTACGATTGGAATTGTTAGTCGAATTGATGGAGAACGCAATCTTATTCAAACCGATGCGGCGATTAATCCGGGAAATTCAGGCGGACCGTTACTCAATAGCAAAGGCGAATTAATTGGCGTCAATACGGCAATTTTTACACGGGGTAGTAGTGGCGGTAATATTGGGATTGGTTTTGCCATTTCGGTTGATAAAANTCAAACCGATGCGGCGATTAATCCGGGAAATTCAGGCGGACCGTTACTCAATAGCAAAGGCGAATTAATTGGCGTCAATACGGCAATTTTTACACGGGGTAGTAGTGGCGGTAATATTGGGATTGGTTTTGCCATTTCGGTTGATAAAATCCCCTCATTTTTGCAGGCGGTCAAAGAAGGACGTGCGCCTCGAGTGGCTCAATCTCAAAGACCGTTGGCATTTTCGGGTCAATCGGCTAAAAAAATTATCCTGAATGGCCCCGAAGTTAGAGGTCGCCTCGATCAGAATAATAGTATTTTGCCGATTGATAAAAGCTACTATGATATGTATTCTTTTGAGGGAAAAGCCGGTCAGCAAATTGCGATCGAAATGAGCAGCCAGGATTTAGATTCTTACTTAATTTTGCTGAATTCCGATGGTAGTGAATTGGCACAAGATGATGATAGTGGTGGCGGTAAGAATGCCAAAATTATTGTTACTCTACCTGCCACTGGCGAATATATTTTGTTAGCAAATTCCTATGAAGCGGGAGAGTCGGGGGACTATCAATTAAAACTACGAATTGCGGCAGAAAACCTCAATCCCTCTGATCGCTCAAATCGGTTAATTTTAGAGGAACAGGGAACCTTAGATGGGACAGATGCCGTCCTTCCTTCCGATGGCAGTCGGTATGACGAGTATAGCTTTGAAGCAGAGGCAGGTCAGGCTGTGACCATTCGACTCGAAAGTTCAGATTTTGATCCCTATGTAGCTTTGTTTAGCCCGAACGGTCAACTTGTGGGAGAAAATGACGATGCCAACCAGTCCGAGAAAAATGCGGTCTTGACCCTCACTTTACCGATGACAGGTCGCTATCGAGTCGTCGTCAACGCCTATGATAGTACAGGTCAAGGTCAGTACCTGCTAACCGTTCGATAAACATCTACTTGTTCGAGATCAAGACGGCACTCCGATCTGAGTGAATGTCCAAACTCGTCAACTGAGTTGGGCTGACTTTCCATTTTCCGTCCCATAGAGGTTATTTATGCATCAAATTCAATTTTGGGCAGTGATTGCTAGTTTACTGACCGTTTTTCCCGCTCATGCTCTCAGTCCTGATTTAAGCGTTCAGTCTCGTCTGGCCGGATCAACAGACGCGAATTCTGATGAGATCAAAGGGGTTCAGGTTGATAATATCTTGGCTCAGGAAACACCCTCACCTGAACCGGCTCCTGAACCGGCTCCTGAACCGGCTCCTGAAACGCCCTCACCAAAGCCCTCACCAACGCCCTCACCAACGCCCTCACCAACGCCCTCACCAACGCCCTCACCAACGCCCTCACCAACGCCCTCACCCTCACCAACCCCAGCTCCGACTGAGGCTCCAGAATCATCTAATTTCATTTTAAACGAGCAAGGCGAGCTGGGTGAGGGTGACTCTGTATTAGCCTCTGATAGCAGTTTGTATGATGAGTACAGCTTCGAGGGCAAACAGGGACAAGAAGTGACGATTTCGCTAGATAGTAGTGAATTTGATACTTATTTAGCCATCTTCACACCGGATAATAAGTTGCTCGAAGAACATGATGATATTAGTCAGAGCAATTCCAATTCTCAAATCACAGTAACTTTGCCCAGTGATGGAACTTATCGGGTGATTGTTAATTCCTACGATGATAAAGGACGGGGCAAGTATAACCTGACAATCAAGTAGAACATCGAAAATGAGGAATGAGAAATTGAGTGGTAANTTAGCCATCTTCACACCGGATAATAAGTTGCTCGAAGAACATGATGATATTAGTCAGAGCAATTCCAATTCTCAAATCACAGTAACTTTGCCCAGTGATGGAACTTATCGGGTGATTGTTAATTCCTACGATGATAAAGGACGGGGCAAGTATAACCTGACAATCAAGTAGAACATCGAAAATGAGGAATGAGAAATTGAGTGGTAATCAATCGTCTCATTCCTGCTTCCTTGCATCTTAACGCAAACCTAACCAGGTGAATAAATCTTGGCCAGTGAAAAACTCCAGTCCCAAAAGAATCACAAAACCCAGCATAGCAAAGCGACCATTAATCTGCTCGGCATAGCGAGTCCAACCAAAAGCGGGTTCCCAGGGAGTTGAGTTTGGGGGAGGATTGGAGTCTGTAGTCGGAGGNTCTCATTCCTGCTTCCTTGCATCTTAACGCAAACCTAACCAGGTGAATAAATCTTGGCCAGTGAAAAACTCCAGTCCCAAAAGAATCACAAAACCCAGCATAGCAAAGCGACCATTAATCTGCTCGGCATAGCGAGTCCAACCAAAAGCGGGTTCCCAGGGAGTTGAGTTTGGGGGAGGATTGGAGTCTGTAGTCGGAGGAGTGGAAGAACTCATTTTTGCTGCTCCAAGCGTTGAACAGATTCAATTAGCGATCGCACGGTTTTTGTCCCTTCAGACGGTTCAAAGCTCAAGGGAAACTTACCTCGACTGAGCATTCGTAACCCTAACGGTCCTAAACCGAGCAATGCTTTAACATCACGCAGATAGTTGCCAATCACTAAAATACCAAACTTGCGTTCATCTACCCAACCCCCTTGTTTCACCAAATCCACTAACACTTTACGATGACGAATGGGGGTGCTATCGTTTGCATTTTTCCGTTCGAGAATTTCGTGTTTAATTTTGGTAATTTGATCCAGTGGGGCGACTTCCATCGGACAGACGGTATTGCAGTTGTAGCAGCGAGTACAGCCCCAAACGCCTTCTGTTCCTTGATTGTACTGTTCTATGCGCTCCAGAGTGCGATCGTCACGGTTATCGGCAAGCATCCGTTGGGCTTTTGCAAGGGCGTGGGGGCCTGCAAATTGGGGATTAACTTCTAAGGCATTACATTCAGAATAACAAGCCCCACAGAGAATACAATTCCCCATTTGGTTGAGTTTGGCTCGTTCTTCGGGAGTCTGCAAAAATTCTCGTTCGGGAATGGCTCGACTCTGGGTGCTAACATAGGGTTCAACTTTTTCTAGATTTCCCCAAAATCCTTTCATATCCACCACAAGATCTTTGATCACGGGCATATTTCCCATCGGAGCAATGGTAATTTCAGGAATTTTGTTCGCAGCATTCTCAACGGAACTGGAAGCGGCAATTTTTTCTAAACGAGCCAATTCGCTACCAATATTTTCTTTACAAGCTAATGCTGAACGGCCATTAATTCGCATTCCACAACTTCCACAAATGGTATTGCGGCAATTTTTGCGAAAGGCTAATGTTCCGTCTATTTCCCATTTAATGCGGTTGAGACAGTCAAGAATTGTATTTCCGGGATCGACTTCCAGCTTGTAAGTTTGAACATGGGGGCTATTGTCTTGAGTTTGGCGAATAATCTTAAACTGAACTTCCATATTTTTTGAGTGAGGCTTTATTTTTCAGTATAAGGANTTCCACAAATGGTATTGCGGCAATTTTTGCGAAAGGCTAATGTTCCGTCTATTTCCCATTTAATGCGGTTGAGACAGTCAAGAATTGTATTTCCGGGATCGACTTCCAGCTTGTAAGTTTGAACATGGGGGCTATTGTCTTGAGTTTGGCGAATAATCTTAAACTGAACTTCCATATTTTTTGAGTGAGGCTTTATTTTTCAGTATAAGGACTGTCTGAGGGATTGGCAATTGCCGTGATCATTCTGATTGAAAATCTAGGATTTCTTTAGAAAATGCTCGACAGAATATCATCAAAGTGAATTACTCGATCACTTGTAACTTTTGAATTTGTTGTTCAGGAATTCCCCAACTGCGTAAGATGGTATAAGCCAAAATCTGATGACCTGCTAAATTTGGATGAATCCCATCTCGAGTTAAGATATTTTGGGCTTGTCCTCCATAACGTTGATAGGTTAAAATAACATCTCGAAAGGGAAGATTTAGGTCAAGAAATTTGCATCTATTTTGAGCAGAAACCTCTCGCATCACCGCTATATATTCACGCAAACGGATATTTTCTCGACTGTTTAAATCTTCAGTAATAATAGTGGGTGACAATAACAAAACGGATATATTTCGCGATTGTGCTGCTTGCACCATTGCCGTTAAATTCTGACGATAAACTTCTATATTTTGCGTGTTTTGCTGTTCGGTACTGGAATTTTTGAGACTTTTAATAATATCATTGACACCAACATTAATCGTCACCAAATCCGGCTGTTTTTCTAAAACATCTTGTTGAAATCTTACCTGTAAATCTCCTGAAGTTTGACCGGAAACTCCCGCTTGAATCAGTTGAATTTTTGACTGAGGATAGAGGGTATTCAGATATTGTTGCATCAGCCATACATAGCCGCCATAATTNGCTGTTTTTCTAAAACATCTTGTTGAAATCTTACCTGTAAATCTCCTGAAGTTTGACCGGAAACTCCCGCTTGAATCAGTTGAATTTTTGACTGAGGATAGAGGGTATTCAGATATTGTTGCATCAGCCATACATAGCCGCCATAATTTCCGCCTGCTTGGGTAATACTATCTCCCAATAAAATAATTTTTTGTTTTCCTTCGAGGGGAGTTACTTGTTGTGCGGGAGTGAGTTCAACCGCAATAGGAGTTGAGGGGATACTGAGAATTAATCCCACTGTAAATAATCCAGAAATTGCCCGAATAAAATTTTTATGGGGTAATATTTTAAAATCAAACGAAGTCATTTTAACGTTATTTTGATTCATAACAGGCGTTTTTCTTACACTCCTCTAGTCTAAATTTATCTTTGATCATTCTAAGTTAAAATCAGTCATTGATAACATTTATTGTGCTTGCTTACTCTTGTCTTTTCAAACTCCATCCTCGGTTAAAATTTCTACAGTTCCCTGATAACCATCCACTCGTACACGTTGACCATTTTTAAACCGAGAAATCGCATTCGGAATATTCATCACGGCTGGAATTCCATACTCCCGAGCGATAATTGCACCATGAGAAAGTTGTCCACCCACTTCAGAAATAATCGCTTGAGCATTTATTAACAAAGGCGCCCAACCTGCATCTGTATAAGGAACAACTAAAATCGATTTT
>NZ_LATL02000209.1 GCF_000972705.2 Limnoraphis robusta CS-951
GGGATTCTTGTTAATTGTAACAGATTTATTCTAGCATAAAAAAGCGGGATTCTTTAGTTTCAATCCCTAATAGGGATTCTTGTTAATTGTAACCAACCTCATCATCATCATCATCATCAGAGATTACGTTTCAATCCCTAATAGGGATTCTTGTTAATTGTAACTCGGAGTTATCCTCTGAGCTATCCTCATCCCCAGTTTCAATCCCTAATAGGGATTCTTGTTAATTGTAACCTGCCGATCAATACCCAATTAAAATCCCTAAAAGATGGGTTGTTTCAATCCCTAATAGGGATTCTTGTTAATTGTAACTATCGCCCTTTCTGTAAATGATTCAGCCCGGATGGTATCCGTTTCAATCCCTAATAGGGATTCTTGTTAATTGTAACGCATTTTGCCTACACTACCCCATGAATCACGATTGTTTCAATCCCTAATAGGGATTCTTGTTAATTGTAACTCTGGGAAGGATCGGTGTGGGATTACTAGCGGTTTCAATCCCTAATAGGGATTCTTGTTAATTGTAACTCTCCGAAGTTTGTTTCAATTCCTTTCCCGGTTCCGTTTCAATCCCTAATAGGGATTCTTGTTAATTGTAACGCTCCACGGTCGAATTACATATTTCATTAATCTTGTTTCAATCCCTAATAGGGATTCTTGTTAATTGTAACACGGCATTACATTAATGCTCGTATGGTCACTAATAAAGTTTCAATCCCTAATAGGGATTCTTGTTAATTGTAACGATTGCAGTTGAGCTTGAGATTGTGCCTGTTTTGTTTCAATCCCTAATAGGGATTCTTGTTAATTGTAACGTTAATAGTTCAATGGAACTTTGATAAAGAGCTAGGTAGTTTCAATCCCTAATAGGGATTCTTGTTAATTGTAACGGTGGGAGTATGGGGAGAAAAACCCATTCACGCTATTGTTTCAATCCCTAATAGGGATTCTTGTTAATTGTAACTTCTGCCACAACTTGGGGAAGTTATGTCGAACTCAGGGGAGCGTTTCAATCCCTAATAGGGATTCTTGTTAATTGTAACCATCTAAAAATTCATCTAATTTGCTCCCGCCTCGTTTCAATCCCTAATAGGGATTCTTGTTAATTGTAACACAGTTTGTCTGATACAGTTTCTTCAGCTTCCGCTTGTTTCAATCCCTAATAGGGATTCTTGTTAATTGTAACCCATCTAAGATTATCGGCTCACTTGATCTTACAATGTTTCAATCCCTAATAGGGATTCTTGTTAATTGTAACCCCAGTTCTTAGGGCTGCAAAGGTATCCTCTAAGGTTTCAATCCCTAATAGGGATTCTTGTTAATTGTAACGCGATAGAACTCTTGAGAAAAGTCGTTAGGGTCATAGTTTCAATCCCTAATAGGGATTCTTGTTAATTGTAACTAGACTCTCTAGGAACGTCCGCGCCTGCCGTTTCTGTTTCAATCCCTAATAGGGATTCTTGTTAATTGTAACACCACAGTCTATAAGCTTCTCCTGAGTATTTTTCGTTTCAATCCCTAATAGGGATTCTTGTTAATTGTAACTACACTACTAAGATTGAATATCAACTCTTCCTTGGTTTCAATCCCTAATAGGGATTCTTGTTAATTGTAACTTTACAATCAAAATTAACTGGTTAAAAAGTACCTAGTTTCAATCCCTAATAGGGATTCTTGTTAATTGTAACTTGAGTTTGTTAGTTATTCCGAGAGATTCAAGCGTTTGGTTTCAATCCCTAATAGGGATTCTTGTTAATTGTAACATCTCCCTGCCTATCCCGCAGAGTCAATACAGCTGTTTCAATCCCTAATAGGGATTCTTGTTAATTGTAACTCTTCGTTAGCTTCGACAGAGAATGGAGTCTCAATTAGTTTCAATCCCTAATAGGGATTCTTGTTAATTGTAACCTGAAGTAAGGAACGTTAAGCAAACTTTTTAATTCGTTTCAATCCCTAATAGGGATTCTTGTTAATTGTAACTTGAGCCAGTTCACTACTGGTAGAACTTACTTTGTTTCAATCCCTAATAGGGATTCTTGTTAATTGTAACCATGTAGATTTCTTTCTGAGGTCGCCGAACTTAGCGTTTCAATCCCTAATAGGGATTCTTGTTAATTGTAACTAGTGATAGGAGTGTTGCACAGGGGATTTTACCTGTTTCAATCCCTAATAGGGATTCTTGTTAATTGTAACCATTCGAGTCATCATGTAAGCAAGTCGAATTTGCAAATTCGTTTCAATCCCTAATAGGGATTCTTGTTAATTGTAACTTGCATTATAAAGATGAAAAACACAAAAGGATTGAGTTTCAATCCCTAATAGGGATTCTTGTTAATTGTAACCCGGCGGCGGCGTTGGTGGTTGTTCTGCATCACGTTTCAATCCCTAATAGGGATTCTTGTTAATTGTAACCTGATTGCATTGGTGATCGGCTTGGGCTTTGACCGGTTTCAATCCCTAATAGGGATTCTTGTTAATTGTAACCTTGGCATTAAGTTAATGGTTCTGCTGCCTAAGTTTCAATCCCTAATAGGGATTCTTGTTAATTGTAACATTAAGGCTCCTTCGTAGATAAAGTCAATAAATGGTTTCAATCCCTAATAGGGATTCTTGTTAATTGTAACAATTGCATATTTCATTAATCCTGCCCTATTTTTAGTTTCAATCCCTAATAGGGATTCTTGTTAATTGTAACAATAGATATCGATCTTCGCAAGCTCACATAATCGGCGTTTCAATCCCTAATAGGGATTCTTGTTAATTGTAACTTGAAAGAAGCGGGGCCTGAGATATTTCAAGACTTAGCGTTTCAATCCCTAATAGGGATTCTTGTTAATTGTAACCTTCCAGCCGAACCTGCCAGAAGTGTCACGCCTCCGGTTTCAATCCCTAATAGGGATTCTTGTTAATTGTAACTAGGGTCGCTCCCTAGCCGTATCGGAAAAATAGAAGTTTCAATCCCTAATAGGGATTCTTGTTAATTGTAACTTGCTTCACCGCGACTTATAAACCGGGAGCAATTGTTTCAATCCCTAATAGGGATTCTTGTTAATTGTAACTAGCATTCCTCCTCAGCAGCAGCATAAGCCTCGGGCAAGGAGTTTCAATCCCTAATAGGGATTCTTGTTAATTGTAACTGGTTTGAGCAATGGCAGGAAGGATTTGCTTTTGGAATTGTTTCAATCCCTAATAGGGATTCTTGTTAATTGTAACTTTCAGTAAAATCTTGAATTCTCTTGTCTTCAATTTTCTCGTTTCAATCCCTAATAGGGATTCTTGTTAATTGTAACGGTTATTGGCTTTCTTCTGTAACTCCAGTAGAGAGTTTCAATCCCTAATAGGGATTCTTGTTAATTGTAACATAGAGAATATAGTTTAAGTTCGGTTGAAATCAAAGTTTCAATCCCTAATAGGGATTCTTGTTAATTGTAACTCTGGGGTAATTCTTCGATTTTTGGAGCATTTAAGTTTCAATCCCTAATAGGGATTCTTGTTAATTGTAACTTCTACGGTGCCGTGTTCGTCATCCTCAATGATTTTGGTTTCAATCCCTAATAGGGATTCTTGTTAATTGTAACCATTCCTGATGCTGTATTCTTTCGGATGAAATTATCATGTTTCAATCCCTAATAGGGATTCTTGTTAATTGTAACATTATTAGTGACTCTGAATACTTACGGATTTTCAGTTTCAATCCCTAATAGGGATTCTTGTTAATTGTAACAAGTTAGATAAAAACGGTGATGTTGTTGGTGAAAGTTTCAATCCCTAATAGGGATTCTTGTTAATTGTAACCTGATTGTATGAATCGCTTTCGGTCGATTATCGAGTCTCTGTTTCAATCCCTAATAGGGATTCTTGTTAATTGTAACATGGTTCGTTGTGTCGCCATATCCTTTCAGTAAGTTTCAATCCCTAATAGGGATTCTTGTTAATTGTAACTACCCTAAATTTTTCTCTGTCTCTCCCCACCGTGATGTTTCAATCCCTAATAGGGATTCTTGTTAATTGTAACCTGTTTATTTTATGCCTGCGGCTTATTATCCTCTGTTTCAATCCCTAATAGGGATTCTTGTTAATTGTAACTCCGCCATAAACTCGGCAATATTAGGAAAGTCAATTTCTTGTTTCAATCCCTAATAGGGATTCTTGTTAATTGTAACGGAATTCTAGAAGTTCCATCACTTCCATCAGTTTCGTTTCAATCCCTAATAGGGATTCTTGTTAATTGTAACTCGTGAGTGATTGTCCTGGAATTGGTGGGAATATGTTTCAATCCCTAATAGGGATTCTTGTTAATTGTAACATTTGGCGATCGCACAAAAGCAGAATTTACCGGTTGTTTCAATCCCTAATAGGGATTCTTGTTAATTGTAACGGGGAAGGTTCTTTATCCTCATCATTACATTCATCTCTGTTTCAATCCCTAATAGGGATTCTTGTTAATTGTAACCACGTTTCCCCAACGGTATCGACAGAATCTATTGAGAATGGTTTCAATCCCTAATAGGGATTCTTGTTAATTGTAACAAATTCAAATCTCTAGAGCTAAACATTTGCTTTTGTTTCAATCCCTAATAGGGATTCTTGTTAATTGTAACCACTGAGTCGCTGTTCTATCTGTTCTTTTAGATGTTTCAATCCCTAATAGGGATTCTTGTTAATTGTAACGAAGACGCCGTTCTGTATCTCCCCAAGGGTAAACAGTTTCAATCCCTAATAGGGATTCTTGTTAATTGTAACTATTGCCTGGATTAGTTGTTAGCCACTTCTTCAGTTTCAATCCCTAATAGGGATTCTTGTTAATTGTAACCTATCTTGATTCTTCCGGGGCATCCAGATTTTGCCCCGTTTCAATCCCTAATAGGGATTCTTGTTAATTGTAACTACAATCTGGCAGGCTAACAAGTCATTTTTTGATGTTTCAATCCCTAATAGGGATTCTTGTTAATTGTAACACAAGTACGGGTTTGATTGCTGCTTTAAAAATTGGGTTTCAATCCCTAATAGGGATTCTTGTTAATTGTAACTTTAACTTCCCCAGGGGGGAATAATGCCACAAAGGTTTCAATCCCTAATAGGGATTCTTGTTAATTGTAACAACATCAATAGTAGTTTTAATTAAATATTGGTTGGTTTCAATCCCTAATAGGGATTCTTGTTAATTGTAACAGTTTAAATGTAAAAACCGATAAACTAGAACTTGTTGTTTCAATCCCTAATAGGGATTCTTGTTAATTGTAACGCTTTGTCTAACATTTTATCGGCTTCTTTCTGTATGTTTCAATCCCTAATAGGGATTCTTGTTAATTGTAACCAGGAGTCACTCAAAATGGCAATCCATCTCAAAGGAGTTTCAATCCCTAATAGGGATTCTTGTTAATTGTAACTCGTGGGTGCGTGAAAGTTGATGCTAACAGTTGGGGGATTCCAGTTTCAATCCCTAATAGGGATTCTTGTTAATTGTAACCAGATAACCATCCGACTAACCCAGTTACTCTACAGATGTTTCAATCCCTAATAGGGATTCTTGTTAATTGTAACTTGGGATTACTACTCAATAGCTGAAACGCTGTTGCAGATGGTTTCAATCCCTAATAGGGATTCTTGTTAATTGTAACGTATTTACAAGGTCAGCGTGTTGGTTACGCCAAACTTGGGTTTCAATCCCTAATAGGGATTCTTGTTAATTGTAACGATGCTTCACCTCACTCAGATGAACTCGGCTAAAAACCCGGTTTCAATCCCTAATAGGGATTCTTGTTAATTGTAACATGGGTTAGCTTTGAAGAAGTTGAAGATTATTTAAGCTATGTTTCAATCCCTAATAGGGATTCTTGTTAATTGTAACGCACAGTCGCGAATCCGTTCAGCTAAATCGGCAGCAGTTGTTTCAATCCCTAATAGGGATTCTTGTTAATTGTAACTATCTTGGTTTTAAACAGACTGACAAGGGATTAAAATTGAGTTTCAATCCCTAATAGGGATTCTTGTTAATTGTAACCATTGAGGAAATTCGGATCGATATCCGTATCCGTGTTTCAATCCCTAATAGGGATTCTTGTTAATTGTAACTAGCGGGAACCACTGTAAAAAGGGGCTTGCTGTGTTTCAATCCCTAATAGGGATTCTTGTTAATTGTAACTGGCAGCCGCCGAACGTATTCACGGATTGCCTGGGATTCAGTTTCAATCCCTAATAGGGATTCTTGTTAATTGTAACAGCAATTTAGAAGATCCTTGGAATAGCAAGTTTTGTTTCAATCCCTAATAGGGATTCTTGTTAATTGTAACTTCAGGGAATCGCTTTCGACTTTCTGCAAAAATAGGTTTCAATCCCTAATAGGGATTCTTGTTAATTGTAACCCGCATCAGCATACGTCTATCTGCCGCAAGGGAAAATACCAGTTTCAATCCCTAATAGGGATTCTTGTTAATTGTAACTTGAATTTGTAATGTACTATTACGTCCGCATCAGGTTTCAATCCCTAATAGGGATTCTTGTTAATTGTAACCTAATCCTGTCAGCCTAGATATAGCCATAGTTTGTTTCAATCCCTAATAGGGATTCTTGTTAATTGTAACAGAAATGTGGTTCTTTGATCAAGGGGAATACAATGTTTCAATCCCTAATAGGGATTCTTGTTAATTGTAACCCGTCCTCATCTCCAAATGGATCATCCCAAGTGATGTTTCAATCCCTAATAGGGATTCTTGTTAATTGTAACCGGCGAAACTTTTAGCGTTGAACCTTATCGACTCCGACACCTGTTTCAATCCCTAATAGGGATTCTTGTTAATTGTAACATTTTCTGTGTACAGTCTTTTTCTCAATCGTAGAAGAGTTTCAATCCCTAATAGGGATTCTTGTTAATTGTAACGGCTGCCCTTAAGGTCTCCCCCGAAATGGAGTCACCTGTTTCAATCCCTAATAGGGATTCTTGTTAATTGTAACTTTCCAATGATTGCACCTCGACTTTCTGATAGTTTCAATCCCTAATAGGGATTCTTGTTAATTGTAACCTTCGGAAGTCACATTAGTAAAAAAGAATGCGACGTTTCAATCCCTAATAGGGATTCTTGTTAATTGTAACAAGTCAATCTCAATTCCTTTTGCTCGGAGCAATTCGTTTCAATCCCTAATAGGGATTCTTGTTAATTGTAACAATTGAACTACACTCGCGTTTTTCAAGTTTCAAAGATGGGTTGTTTCAATCCCTAATAGGGATTCTTGTTAATTGTAACGTGAAGTGTTGGGGGAGTTAATTCCCCCTTTGTTTGTTTCAATCCCTAATAGGGATTCTTGTTAATTGTAACCTTAATGTCGTTGTTTCTTCGGGGTCTTTTCTGCTGTTTCAATCCCTAATAGGGATTCTTGTTAATTGTAACTTTTCCCCGAGAAGATAGCAGCCAGCCTTTGTTTGTTTCAATCCCTAATAGGGATTCTTGTTAATTGTAACCATTGGTAAAATTTGTCAGATGATGGGTATCTCCAAGCCGTTTCAATCCCTAATAGGGATTCTTGTTAATTGTAACAAGTAGAAAAGTATGAGCAAATCTTAAATATTTAGCTTGTTTCAATCCCTAATAGGGATTCTTGTTAATTGTAACACTCATTCTCGGGAATATAAGCGTTATATTCTAAGTTTCAATCCCTAATAGGGATTCTTGTTAATTGTAACCTTTGAACCTTGAAAACTGAATAGCGACTCGCCACCGGTTTCAATCCCTAATAGGGATTCTTGTTAATTGTAACCAATTTGAAAAGGATAAAAAAATTGCATCAACTCGGTTTCAATCCCTAATAGGGATTCTTGTTAATTGTAACCATCTAGCACGCGAGATCCTAACCGATTGGATTAGTTTCAATCCCTAATAGGGATTCTTGTTAATTGTAACTCAATTGCCAGATTCTCAAAATTTATCCCACCATGTTTCAATCCCTAATAGGGATTCTTGTTAATTGTAACCCTGATACTGAGCGCCTTTATCACCATAGTTTGGGTTTCAATCCCTAATAGGGATTCTTGTTAATTGTAACCCCCATCAGTTCAAAACTTCGCGGGGGTGATCGGGTTTCAATCCCTAATAGGGATTCTTGTTAATTGTAACTTGGTCGCAGCAAGATCTTCTGGGTTTGTTTCAGGTTTCAATCCCTAATAGGGATTCTTGTTAATTGTAACCACAATTAATTGTGATGCAATCATTCTCGAAGTCGTTTCAATCCCTAATAGGGATTCTTGTTAATTGTAACTAGGAATGCCTAGTCTTTTTCCCAAACTGCCCCCGTTTCAATCCCTAATAGGGATTCTTGTTAATTGTAACAATTAACGATGTCAGACCCGAGCGGGAACGGCTACGTTTCAATCCCTAATAGGGATTCTTGTTAATTGTAACCTTCGGTTTCCTGGCAGAAACCGAGAATAAATCTGTTTCAATCCCTAATAGGGATTCTTGTTAATTGTAACTTTCAAACTGGAATGATACCCGCTATCTAACTGTAGTTTCAATCCCTAATAGGGATTCTTGTTAATTGTAACTACCCGCAACTGTTGTTACAGGTCACTACTGCTTAGTTTGTGTTTCAATCCCTAATAGGGATTCTTGTTAATTGTAACTCGACATCAGAAGAATGCCAGTAAACCAAGGGGGGTTTCAATCCCTAATAGGGATTCTTGTTAATTGTAACTCGTTTCTGGCTAATCGAACAAGTCATCAAAGCAGGTTTCAATCCCTAATAGGGATTCTTGTTAATTGTAACAAGAACGCTTCAACCAAATTGACATCAAGATCAGCAATGTTGAAGGTTTCAATCCCTAATAGGGATTCTTGTTAATTGTAACCAGAGATACCGATGAGCGAATCGAGATGGACGGCGTTTCAATCCCTAATAGGGATTCTTGTTAATTGTAACTGCTGTTGATTTTGTGGATGTTCGCAAAGCACTTATGTTTCAATCCCTAATAGGGATTCTTGTTAATTGTAACTCGTATTAGCGGCTGTTGCCCCCTCAAACTCAACGTTTCAATCCCTAATAGGGATTCTTGTTAATTGTAACCCTACAATCACCCTAGCTAAAATTAGGCTGTTTTGGGGAGTTTCAATCCCTAATAGGGATTCTTGTTAATTGTAACTTGTTAGAGTGTACACTGTTATCTTCATTGTTTGTTTCAATCCCTAATAGGGATTCTTGTTAATTGTAACTTGAACAGATTTCTAATCTTTCAGGCCAGGGCTGTTTCAATCCCTAATAGGGATTCTTGTTAATTGTAACATTAACTGTTCTGCATAGGTAGCGCTTATAATTCCGTGTTTCAATCCCTAATAGGGATTCTTGTTAATTGTAACTTAGATGAGGATGTTAGCAAACCGGATTGGGATGTTTCAATCCCTAATAGGGATTCTTGTTAATTGTAACTTGGGTCATAATTTAAGTAATCTTGAACTTGTTGAAAAGTGTTTCAATCCCTAATAGGGATTCTTGTTAATTGTAACCTGTGAATCAGGCAAATCCTCTAAGCGGTAATGCTCATTAGTTTTCAGTTTCAATCCCTAATAGGGATTCTTGTTAATTGTAACCAGCAAGCGCAACTACTTATGATATTGGCGCAAGCAGCAGTTTCAATCCCTAATAGGGATTCTTGTTAATTGTAACCCATAAAATAGCCATCTTCTCATTCCACGGGTGAGTTTCAATCCCTAATAGGGATTCTTGTTAATTGTAACCTCAAGCATGGACTCTACCACCAGAAGCTTATGTTTCAATCCCTAATAGGGATTCTTGTTAATTGTAACCCGTTTCCGGTAAACTTTGTATGGCTTCATCATGTTTCAATCCCTAATAGGGATTCTTGTTAATTGTAACTACAGCAGCGTTTGCCAATATACCGACTCCCGCTAATGCTCCGTTTCAATCCCTAATAGGGATTCTTGTTAATTGTAACTGTTGAGTTTTGTCGTTTTGTTGCATTTTGTTCTAGTTTCAATCCCTAATAGGGATTCTTGTTAATTGTAACGAGAAATAGAGTATTCTATCCCGTTAGTCAGAGTGTTTCAATCCCTAATAGGGATTCTTGTTAATTGTAACGTAAGTTTCATAGAACAGCTTGCGTTTCTCATCGTTTCAATCCCTAATAGGGATTCTTGTTAATTGTAACTTGAGGGCATCTTTAGAAAGCTAAACTTTCAAAAGCCATTCGTTTCAATCCCTAATAGGGATTCTTGTTAATTGTAACCATACATAGTTATTTACAAATTTAGGTTTATTCCACCATAAAGTTTCAATCCCTAATAGGGATTCTTGTTAATTGTAACTTTTACTGCTCCATTCAAGCCTCGGAATTCCGTTGTTTCAATCCCTAATAGGGATTCTTGTTAATTGTAACTACTAGAGAGATTAGATCAGCTTGAAAAAAAGAAGTTTCAATCCCTAATAGGGATTCTTGTTAATTGTAACACTCCTAATAGACTAATTGCCTATGGAGGCTCAAGTTTCAATCCCTAATAGGGATTCTTGTTAATTGTAACGCTGTTTTTGCATCTGGAGTGCCGATCGTTCTACGTTTCAATCCCTAATAGGGATTCTTGTTAATTGTAACTGATATTTCCTTCGCTTTGGCTGTTCCCTTTTTGGTTTCAATCCCTAATAGGGATTCTTGTTAATTGTAACGATTGATTGCCTATGGAGCATCTAAACAAACGATTCACAAAGTTTCAATCCCTAATAGGGATTCTTGTTAATTGTAACTCGGCTATTTCAGGTTTGTTTTATCTTCATAAACAAACGTTTCAATCCCTAATAGGGATTCTTGTTAATTGTAACTTGAAAAGCGATGATCTTTTTGCTCGATAGCGTAATCGGCGTTTCAATCCCTAATAGGGATTCTTGTTAATTGTAACTGGTCAAACTGGATGAAACTCACACCTGTCGGGAGTTTCAATCCCTAATAGGGATTCTTGTTAATTGTAACGACTGGACAGCCGCAGAAGCACTAGGAATGCTTTTAGTTTCAATCCCTAATAGGGATTCTTGTTAATTGTAACTCGGACTGCGATCGCTTATCGAGTTTTAATTTATCCAAGCGTTTCAATCCCTAATAGGGATTCTTGTTCATTGTAACAGGGCAGGCATGGGCAGACTATCCAATAGAAGGTTTCAATCCCTAATAGGGATTCTTGTTCATTGTAACCTGAGTTTAACTGCTGATTAAACTTGCGGATGATTGTTTCAATCCCTAATAGGGATTCTTGTTCATTGTAACCTGCGATCGCACAGTATTTTAAAGGCTTCAAAATAGTTTCAATCCCTAATAGGGATTCTTGTTCATTGTAACTGTAACAAAGAAGCTTCGGCGGTTGCTCCCAAGGCTTTAAGTTTCAATCCCTAATAGGGATTCTTGTTCATTGTAACCTAGAACCCAACAGCCGAACCTTGCTTGTTAACTCGTTTCAATCCCTAATAGGGATTCTTGTTCATTGTAACAATTCTATTAATTGTTTAGCCACAGCAGTCGCGTTGTTTCAATCCCTAATAGGGATTCTTGTTCATTGTAACTCATCATCATCATTGTTATCATCTTCATCATCATGTTTCAATCCCTAATAGGGATTCTTGTTCATTGTAACTTAACCCCACAGGTTAAATGTCGAATCTCTGCGTCGGTCATGGTTTCAATCCCTAATAGGGATTCTTGTTCATTGTAACTGGTGGAACCACAGTTGCCCTGCCAGGTACGACATGATCCGCGTTTCAATCCCTAATAGGGATTCTTGTTCATTGTAACAAGGTTTGTCAGGATATTCGGGCGTTCTTCATTAGTTTCAATCCCTAATAGGGATTCTTGTTCATTGTAACGAGGAAATAAAGCCTATAAAGAGGCTTTAGCCAAATACAGTTTCAATCCCTAATAGGGATTCTTGTTCATTGTAACCTTATGGGAGGGAGGCTCGTGATTTAATGTTGTTTCAATCCCTAATAGGGATTCTTGTTCATTGTAACTATCAGACTATGAAAAAGGAACAATAACAGGATATTCAGTTTCAATCCCTAATAGGGATTCTTGTTCATTGTAACAGGCTATTTATCCTAATGTTTTCGCCAATTTTTTATGTTTCAATCCCTAATAGGGATTCTTGTTCATTGTAACAATGAAAGTAGATTTACTACAAGTAGAGGATCACTTAGAAGTTTCAATCCCTAATAGGGATTCTTGTTCATTGTAACCTATTTATCCTAATGTTTTCGCCAATTTTTTATGTTTCAATCCCTAATAGGGATTCTTGTTCATTGTAACCCAAGAGAAGCCAACTCCCTCGCCAGAAAGGTTAGTTTCAATCCCTAATAGGGATTCTTGTTCATTGTAACTTGCAGGCGATAAGTTAAAGGGCGAAGCTTATGTGTTTCAATCCCTAATAGGGATTCTTGTTCATTGTAACAACAGGCATTATTCAATTGATCAACGACTAAAAGCCCTTGTTTCAATCCCTAATAGGGATTCTTGTTCATTGTAACTTCCCCGCCATAAGGATAAACGCCGTGCCATTCGTTTCAATCCCTAATAGGGATTCTTGTTCATTGTAACTGGAGAAGCTAAAAACGTTGGTCTCTGGATTCTTGAGTTTCAATCCCTAATAGGGATTCTTGTTCATTGTAACTTTAACTTGAGCGGATTGAATCACATCTGGCTCAGTTTCAATCCCTAATAGGGATTCTTGTTCATTGTAACGCGGATTAACAGATACAACCTTTACATCCCTTGCGTTTCAATCCCTAATAGGGATTCTTGTTCATTGTAACAATGGTTGATTGAATCGGAATTTGCAGAATTACCGTTTCAATCCCTAATAGGGATTCTTGTTCATTGTAACATTAGGGGGTGGAGAGTGGTCGATTTATATCCAGTTTCAATCCCTAATAGGGATTCTTGTTCATTGTAACCTTCTCCTCTTTCGTTGTAAGAAATAAATCCCAGGTTTCAATCCCTAATAGGGATTCTTGTTCATTGTAACCAAGCTAACTATTGATCTCGCCAGGAGACAAAGGTTTCAATCCCTAATAGGGATTCTTGTTCATTGTAACAAGTGGCGTGAGACATATTCTGTTGAGATAAGGCTTATTGTTTCAATCCCTAATAGGGATTCTTGTTCATTGTAACGATCTTCACGACAATCTCTTAGTTCGTGCGTTCCATTGTTTCAATCCCTAATAGGGATTCTTGTTCATTGTAACTGGGGGTGCAATTCCCCCAACGGGACTGGGATTAAATTCCCTTTGGTTTCAATCCCTAATAGGGATTCTTGTTCATTGTAACCTGCTGAATTCCAATGCCGAACCGGACAAATTGTAGTTTCAATCCCTAATAGGGATTCTTGTTCATTGTAACCTGAGAATTTGAGGCCCCCGTTGATCTCCCGAACGGTTTCAATCCCTAATAGGGATTCTTGTTAATTGTAACGCGCTTGGGGATTCAGAGCGGTAGTGAAACTTTAGTTTCAATCCCTAATAGGGATTCTTGTTAATTGTAACTGATTCTCTCTAGAAAGTTGATTTTACTGAAATCAGTTTCAATCCCTAATAGGGATTCTTGTTAATTGTAACCTCAGGCATGAGTTCATTTACAGCCTGGGCAATCATTGTAGTTTCAATCCCTAATAGGGATTCTTGTTAATTGTAACCTGACTTCGGCTTTTTTGCAGCGGCCGCCAAATAGTTTCAATCCCTAATAGGGATTCTTGTTAATTGTAACATTCCTACTCTGAATACCTTCAGAGTATTGGATGCGTTTCAATCCCTAATAGGGATTCTTGTTAATTGTAACGGGTGAGGCGTTCCTGAACAAAATCAAAGCGTTTGTTTCAATCCCTAATAGGGATTCTTGTTAATTGTAACCCAGCCCCAACTCAACGGGGCTTTACTCCCACAAATGTTTCAATCCCTAATAGGGATTCTTGTTAATTGTAACTCATCACAACCGTTGGAGTTTGGTGATTCAATTGTTTCAATCCCTAATAGGGATTCTTGTTAATTGTAACCAATACCTACACCCATACGTTCCGCTACGAAATTGTGTTTCAATCCCTAATAGGGATTCTTGTTAATTGTAACCCAATGTGGAAAACACTACAGATGCTTACGGCGGGTTTCAATCCCTAATAGGGATTCTTGTTAATTGTAACTATTAGCCACTTCGTTAGTTCCTTTAGTTCAATAATTAGTTTCAATCCCTAATAGGGATTCTTGTTAATTGTAACTCGTTACTGATCGTAGGTTCTGCGGCTAGGGGTTGTTTCAATCCCTAATAGGGA
This sequence comes from Limnoraphis robusta CS-951, assembly GCF_000972705.2. Next base: position 14,304 of record NZ_LATL02000209.1, read on the forward strand.
TTCTTGTTAATTGTAACGATATTTTTTCCTGTGCTGCTTCTGTCATCAAGCCAAGATGCGTTTCAATCCCTAATAGGGATTCTTGTTAATTGTAACCCATTAATTCCAGTGCCTCCTTTACCACTTAATAGTTTCAATCCCTAATAGGGATTCTTGTTAATTGTAACCCTAAGAATACTAATCTATCAAAAGCGCGTAGGCTGTTTCAATCCCTAATAGGGATTCTTGTTAATTGTAACCCGGTTGAGCCATTGCTGCTTAGGTAAGTTAAGAGTCTCACGTTTCAATCCCTAATAGGGATTCTTGTTAATTGTAACGCGATGCTGGAGCGAGAATTAATTCCCTTAATTGTTTCAATCCCTAATAGGGATTCTTGTTAATTGTAACCCTACCTAAAGGCAATGGAGCCGTTTAAGTTTGGTTTCAATCCCTAATAGGGATTCTTGTTAATTGTAACGATGTCTTCCTCCGGTGAGTAGGCGTAAAAAGGGGGGCGGTCTCTCGTTTCAATCCCTAATAGGGATTCTTGTTAATTGTAACGGTTGTGGTTTGCTTTCCCGCAGGTAAATATGTGTTTCAATCCCTAATAGGGATTCTTGTTAATTGTAACAACAGGGAGTTCATTGCCTGTTGTTCGGTAATCGTGGTTTCAATCCCTAATAGGGATTCTTGTTAATTGTAACTTGCAGAGAATGTAGAGGGTAATTTCCTCGTCCCCGTGTTTCAATCCCTAATAGGGATTCTTGTTAATTGTAACACCCGATGACGAACCCGAACCTGCTAATGCTAAAGTTTCAATCCCTAATAGGGATTCTTGTTAATTGTAACGATTGGGCGCCTGATTATCACCACTTTTTTTTCACGTTTCAATCCCTAATAGGGATTCTTGTTAATTGTAACACTCTAAAATACGCTCAACCTCACGATCTATATCCCATACGTTTCAATCCCTAATAGGGATTCTTGTTAATTGTAACTTTCACCTCGATGTTTACGCCGTGATCGCTCTATTTCTTGTTTCAATCCCTAATAGGGATTCTTGTTAATTGTAACACCTACGGTTTTACTTACAGAAAAAGAGTAAATTTGTTTCAATCCCTAATAGGGATTCTTGTTAATTGTAACCAAGTAATGTTAGTTGTAGTCGTTGGATTGTGGTGTTTCAATCCCTAATAGGGATTCTTGTTAATTGTAACAAGAATGCAGCCACCTCCGAAGTTTGGGCGAACGTGTTTCAATCCCTAATAGGGATTCTTGTTAATTGTAACCTGAAATAATCCAAGCCCGTCAACTTTCCGAGTCTGTAGTTTCAATCCCTAATAGGGATTCTTGTTAATTGTAACTTTTGTTGGTGGCATTTTGTGTGGCGGTGCTATCGGTTTCAATCCCTAATAGGGATTCTTGTTAATTGTAACGAGACAATTGACAACCAAATCAAGAAGTTCAAAGGAATAGTTTCAATCCCTAATAGGGATTCTTGTTAATTGTAACTTTGGTTGAAGACTTTTCTCACACCGTTCGACAATCGTTTCAATCCCTAATAGGGATTCTTGTTAATTGTAACGTGTCTTCCGAACAGGGTCAATTGCTTTGGGAGAGTTTCAATCCCTAATAGGGATTCTTGTTAATTGTAACCCCCCTCCCAATCAGTTCGCCCAGTTCCGATACCGTTTCAATCCCTAATAGGGATTCTTGTTAATTGTAACGAGAATGAACGCCAAAAACAGTAAAAACAGTAATTACAAGTTTCAATCCCTAATAGGGATTCTTGTTAATTGTAACAATTGAATTATTTGGAATTGTACCCGACTCACATGTTTCAATCCCTAATAGGGATTCTTGTTAATTGTAACTTGGTAGTAGCCGCTACTTTTTCTTTATCGAGTTCCGCTTCAGTTTCAATCCCTAATAGGGATTCTTGTTAATTGTAACTCCGTTGATCGGGGGTTTTTTTCTGCATCTCTAAGTTTCAATCCCTAATAGGGATTCTTGTTAATTGTAACTTTTGTTGATTTTGTAAATACCTGAGTTGATTAGGTTTCAATCCCTAATAGGGATTCTTGTTAATTGTAACACTTCCTGATGAGAAAGTAGCAGAAGTCTGATAAGTTTCAATCCCTAATAGGGATTCTTGTTAATTGTAACCGGGTAATTAAGTAAATTTCACCCGTTGCGTTCAGGCAGGGTTTCAATCCCTAATAGGGATTCTTGTTAATTGTAACTAAAAAGTAGTGAAGCGGGGATCAAGCCTAGTGTAGCTAGTTTCAATCCCTAATAGGGATTCTTGTTAATTGTAACGAAGATCCGCGTCGATCATCTCAGATCATGAATGTTTCAATCCCTAATAGGGATTCTTGTTAATTGTAACGTGTACAAACTTAATAAAAATGGCCGGATTTTTTGTTTCAATCCCTAATAGGGATTCTTGTTAATTGTAACTGGTGATATTCAACTTACTGAAATTTCTAATAATGTTTCAATCCCTAATAGGGATTCTTGTTAATTGTAACTATTCATCAAAATTTTCAGCTACTCAGATACTTTGTTTCAATCCCTAATAGGGATTCTTGTTAATTGTAACCACAAGTGCAAGTGTCTCTTACAGATTTTCAATATGTTTCAATCCCTAATAGGGATTCTTGTTAATTGTAACTACAGCCTTACCCATTTTAGGCATTCAAGGAGTAATAAGTTTCAATCCCTAATAGGGATTCTTGTTAATTGTAACCGTAAATAATCAAGATTACGTCTGGCACATCGAAAGAGCTAGTTTCAATCCCTAATAGGGATTCTTGTTAATTGTAACAAATCAAAGGCTGTATTTTTGGAAGAATCAATCTCGTTTCAATCCCTAATAGGGATTCTTGTTAATTGTAACTCTCCTGAAAAGAAGGTATCCAAATCTGCGATCGCTGTTTCAATCCCTAATAGGGATTCTTGTTAATTGTAACGCTTTTAAGGCTCTGAAAAAGTGGTTGGTTGCAAATCCAGTTTCAATCCCTAATAGGGATTCTTGTTAATTGTAACTTGATTGGTGCCGCGAGAATAATCTTGAAAGTCGTTTCAATCCCTAATAGGGATTCTTGTTAATTGTAACATTATTGCTTGTCCTCAAATTATGAAGCTGAAAGTTTCAATCCCTAATAGGGATTCTTGTTAATTGTAACCTGTATCGGGAAACCCCTGCGGTTTCCGGCTGTAATGTTTCAATCCCTAATAGGGATTCTTGTTAATTGTAACAAAATAACAAGATTAATAGTTGGAGAAATCACCCCGTTTCAATCCCTAATAGGGATTCTTGTTAATTGTAACCCTGACAGGTTTCCCGAGATAGGATATGAGTCCTGATGTTTCAATCCCTAATAGGGATTCTTGTTAATTGTAACCCTCCTTTGTCTGTTCAAATTTATATCGTCTGTGTTTCAATCCCTAATAGGGATTCTTGTTAATTGTAACGATGTGATCTTACAATTTA
>NZ_LATL02000210.1 GCF_000972705.2 Limnoraphis robusta CS-951
AGCTTGCTGTAAGGGTTGTCAATGAATCAGTAATCCAAAGCCGTGAGGTTTGGAGAATCCCCTTTCTTTAGAAATGGGGAGTATGTCAACTCTCTAACCTCAGTCGTTTTGGCCTTATGTCTCAAGTTCCGGGCTAGTTCTTGGAGCTAACTCGGGCTAAAACCTCTTCCATTTCCGACAGTTCAACGGCTCCCGAGAAGGTTTCACCGTTCATTACGAAAAAGGGTGTTCCAGATATCGCCAAAGCTTGAGCAAGTTCGAGATCTTTTTGAATAGAGGCTTGGGCTTCTGAACTTTGGCGATCGCGATTAAACTGTTCTAAGTCGAGATTTAAAGTAGTAGCAATCTGGACGTACAAATCTTCACCCAATTTTTCTTGTTGGCTAAACAGAGCATCTTGATATTGCCAGCTGTAAGGGTTGTCAATGAATCAGTAATCCAAAGCCGTGAGGTTTGGAGAATCCCCTTTCTTTAGAAATGGGGAGTATGTCAACTCTCTAACCTCAGTCGTTTTGGCCTTATGTCTCAAGTTCCGGGCTAGTTCTTGGAGCTAACTCGGGCTAAAACCTCTTCCATTTCCGACAGTTCAACGGCTCCCGAGAAGGTTTCACCGTTCATTACGAAAAAGGGTGTTCCAGATATCGCCAAAGCTTGAGCAAGTTCGAGATCTTTTTGAATAGAGGCTTGGGCTTCTGAACTTTGGCGATCGCGATTAAACTGTTCTAAGTCGAGATTTAAAGTAGTAGCAATCTGGACGTACAAATCTTCACCCAATTTTTCTTGTTGGCTAAACAGAGCATCTTGATATTGCCAAAATTTCCCCTGTTGTTGAGCCGCCCAAGAGGCTTTTGCTGCCGGGAGAGCTTCCGAATGGATTTGACTGAGGGGCAGGTGCTTATAAACCAGCGTCACTTGTCCCTGATGCTTATCCATAAACTGTTTAATGGTTTGATGAGCGCGGGCGCAGAAGGGACATTGAAAGTCGGAAAACTCTAACAGGACAATCTGCTGACTGGATGCTCCGGTCGTTGGAGAACTGCCAATAATAGCAGACGGATTGGTTTTCATCTGTTCGAGGAAGGACTGCCGAGAACTTTGGAGATTTTCTTGCTGTTGCTGTTGGTAAGCCTGTACAGACTCCAAAATGGCTTTGGGGTTATTACGAATCACTTGAATAACCTGTTGTTCAAATTCTGGACTGACGTTGGCTGTTTTAGCGGACTCCCCTGGTTTTGAGCAACCTCCCAAAGTCAAGCCGACGGCTAAAATTGTTGTCAGTAGCCACAGCCTTAACTGACGGTATTGCTGCCAACCTGTCGAGATTTCCATAACGCTTTTTACCTTCATCTATGACAAACACAAATCTACGCAACACTTTTACCTTAAACCTTAAGTTGCAGGTTTGTGTGTCGCGTAGAATTCGTTCAAGTTTTTAAAGGTTTTGAGGAAATTGATTAAACTGCAACCTTCGATGGAAGATAACCCAATTCCTCTAATTTATTCATCACCTTAGCTATACTCTCCGATAACTCTTCGAGATCGGTTCGACATTCAACTTCTGGGTTGAGGGGCGGTTCGTAAGGATCATCAATACCTGTAAACTGTTTAATTTCTCCAGCTCTGGCTCGTTTGTACAAGCCTTTGACATCCCGTTCTTCGCAAGTTGCTAAGGGAGCGTTTACAAAAACTTCTACGAAGTCCCCAATCGTTTGGCGAACCTCTTCGCGAACTTGTCGATAAGGAGAAATCGCTGAGACTAAGACAATAACACCGTTGCGGGTGAGAAGATTGGCAACAAATCCGATCCGACGGATGTTAATGTCTCTGTCTTCTTTGCTAAAACCCAAACCTTTGGTTAGGTTTTCCCGCACCACATCGCCATCTAAAATCTCAAGCTGGCATTCTTGTGAGCGTAATTCCTCGGCTACTGCACGGGTAATTGTGGTTTTTCCGGCACCACTTAAACCTGTGAACCACACTGTTACACCTCGGCGCTGCATCAATTTTATTTCTCCTGCTAAGTGACAACTAAACAAAGAATTGATTATCGAATCATCTCAAATGAGACTTGACTTGGACTGACGACATTTCCCTGAAATCAATGACACCCCTATCAACTCATACCGTTGCGATCACGTTCTGAAGGCGTGGGATCAACTCCATGAGTTGTAAATTTCTTCTTCTCCCATACTACTCGCATCTAGCTACAGATGCAAAGTCTGTCTGTCGAAAGGGTGAAAACTGACTGGAAAGGTAGAGCAGTAACTTAGTTGACAATTTATGCTACAACACGGTACTATCTGTAAGATAAAAGAATACATCTATAGTTTTTGCGCTATAGATTCTATCCGTCAACTAAAACCTGTTCAAGCTGCGGTCATGTTCAAGAAATGCCGCTTAAAGAACGAGTTTTCAACTGTGAAGCTTGCCACATATCAATCGGCCGCGACTTGAACGCAAGCCTCAATGCGCGAACATTACGCCGAAGGCTATTCGGTTTGAGCCTGTGGAATAGGAAGTGCCGACACCCTATGAAACCCAGTATAGTCTGGAAGAAGCAGGAACGAAGCATTAATACGGGTAGAACCCGTGTTATATCAGTTTTCGATAGCAGTAGTGTTGCAGTCTTTCAGCATCTACGACCCCTATGATTTTTCAAAATCCAGAATATTTAAAAGAGTTAGCCGAACAAGCAGAGTTAATTGAAAAGCTATTAGATATCGGCGCATCCTTGTCGAGTACACAGAGCTTGAGTAGTCTACTCAACTTGATTTTAAGTAAAAGTCGGGAAATTACTTATAGTGATGCAGGAAGTGTGTATCTCGTAGACAATAGCGACAATACTCCGAAATTACTGTTTAAAGTCGCTCAAAACGTCTCGCTTCCGAATGTGTCCTTTCGTGAGTTTGCCATTCCCCTGACTGAGAGAAGTTTGGCGGGATACGTCGCCTTGACGGGTGAAACGTTAAACATCCCTGATGCTTATCAGTTACCGCCAGACAAGTCCTATCGCCTCGATAGTAGTTTTGATCGTGATATTAGCTATCGAACTCGTTCGGTGTTGGTTCTTCCCATGCAAAACCGCCAGGGGGAAACTATCGGGGTACTTCAGTTAATTAACCGCAAAATTAGACCGGATGTCACGCTGGTTCCTGAAAATACCCTAGAAATGACTCAATCCTATGGGGAATGGGAAGAACGGATTTTGCGAAGTCTAGCCTCTCAAGCGGCAATTTCCATCGAACGCAACCATCTACAAGAGAGTATTGAATATCTTTTTGAAGGATTTGTCAAGGCTTCAGTTCAAGTGATTGAACAGCGAGATCCCAGCACCTTTGGTCATTCTGAACGGGTGGCGCAACTAACGGTTCGTTTAGCGGAAGAAGTGAATACGGCGACAACAGGCTCACTCGCGGATATCACATTTAGCGATCGCCAAATTCAAGAAATTCGTTATGCTGCATTATTGCATGATTTTGGCAAAATTGGTGTTCCTGAAGCGATTTTAACGAAGTCTAAAAAGTTGTATCCTCATCAGTTAGAAGTCCTACGTCAACGCTTTACTTTAGCACGACGGACTTTAGAATGGGAATGCACTCAAGCAAAATGTGAACTCTTGCTGCAAAATGAAAAACAGACTCATTCCGAAAGTTCAGTTCATCAGAAAATTGAACAGTTAGAAGCAAATTTAAACCAGGAACTCCAGCAATTAACGGATTACTGGAATTTATTATTACAGGCGAATGAACCTCAAGTCACAGAAGAAGAACCGCTAAAAAGACTATCAGAATTAACTCAGATTGTTTATCGGGATATTGACGGGGAAATGAAACCTTTAGTGACTCCTGAAGAAATGTCTCAACTGTTAGTTAAACAGGGAAATCTCACGCAGAATGAACGGTTAGTAATCGAGTCTCATGTCACCCATACTTATAAGTTTCTTGAGAAAATTCCCTGGACAAAAGACCTACAAAATGTTCCTCAAATTGCCTATGGACACCACGAAAAACTAGATGGGACTGGCTATCCTTTGGGATTAAAACAAGAGAAAATTCCCATTCAAGCTCAAATGATGGCAATTGCGGATATTTATGATGCGTTAACAGCCGGAGATAAACCCTATAAACACGCATTACCAACCGTCACGGCGTTAAAAATTCTCCGAAAAGAAGCCGATCAAAATAAAGTGAACCCTGAGATTTTAGAACTGTTTGAGAAACGTCAAGTTTATCAAGTGATAGGACATAGTTTAGATGTGGTAATGAAACTGGCATAAGATAGCATCTCTATTCAAAATCAGGATAGTGCCAGCCTCTCGCTTGCTAAATCAATCTGGGTGGATATAAACTAGATAATGGGCATAGAATCAAGTTAAAATCTTGAAGTTCAGGGTGGAAATACTATGATGAAATAAAATTATACGCTTTAAAAAATAAGGAGAGCAGGATGAAGGCGGACAAGGGAATTAGATGGTATCAAAACCCTGTATCATTTTGCAAAGTCACTCGATTTTTGTTAGTATTCTGGTCATCTCCTGTATTTTTAGGCTTTAGTTCTAGTTCGGTTTTAGCTGAATATTCAGATAACAATTCAGATAATATTGCATCTCAATCTACTTTAGAACAACTCCAACGTTACAGTCAAGAAGGACGCAAAAACACCTCAGCGAGTCAAGTCACATCGGTTTCTCAACTGTCTGATGTTCAACCCACAGACTGGGCGTTTCAAGCCTTACAATCTTTAGTGGAACGGTTTGGCTGTATTGCAGGTTATCCAGATGGTACATTCAAAGGAAATCGTTCGTTAACGCGCTATGAATTTGCAGCCGGTTTAAATGCTTGTGTTGAACGAATTAACGAGTTGTTAAACGCCGCAGTCGAAGATAGTTTAACTGAAAATGAATTCATTGCTTTACAACGTTTACAAAATGAATTTGCAGCAGAATTAAGTTTACTTCGAGGTCAAGTTAGCCGCTTAGAAGAACGGACAGAAGTTTTAGTCGCTAATCAATTTTATACCACAACAAAACTCACGGGAGAAGGAATTTTTGCGATAACAGATGCTTGGGGAGATGATATCGCCTTTCAAGGAACCGAAGAAAACCGCAATCAAACCGTCTTTCAAAATCGAGTTCGTTTAAATTTTAATACCAGTTTTACAGGTGAAGATTTACTCCTAACTCGCCTTCAAATGGGAAACGCTCAACCGTTTGATTTGGGGTTTACTCGTCAAGGAACACAAACCTTTAATTTTCGCGGTGATACGGATAGTAAAGTTGAATTAGAACGATTATATTATCAGTTTCCGATTACCAATCAACTTCAGTTAATATTAGCCGCAAAAGGCGTCACTTGGGATGATTTTGTTCCGACGGTTAACCCCTATTTAGATGATAGAGATGGCGGAAATGGAAGTTTAAGTACCTTTGGTCAACGGAACCCAATTTATCGCATTGGAGGGGGTCGCGGAATGGGTTTACATTATCGATTTAATGAACAATTTTTAAATGGAATTTTTGGGTCAACTTCTGTGTCTGTGGGTTATCTGTCTGCGAGTGCGGGAGATGCGAGTCAAGGAAATGGTTTGTTTAATGGAGATTACGCAACGTTAGCCCAAATTACAGTAACGCCGAGAGATAATTTACAGTTGGCTTTTACTTATAATCATGCTTATTCAACACCGGGAAATTTTGGCTTTGATAATGGTTTAAGAAATGGTTTAGTAGTTGACAAAAATAGAGGTAATATTAATGGAAATGCAATTAATGGTGTAACTGGGAGTGGAATTGCCAACTCAATTTTAGGCTTAAGTGAGGGAATTAATCCCGGAAGAATTGCGTCAGGAGTGGTTAGTAATTCCTATGGGGTACAAGTTTCATGGCGAATAAATCGTAAAATCGTATTAAGTGGTTGGGGAGGATATACGGATGCGAGAGTGATTAATATTGGGGATGGTCAAATTTGGAATTTTGCGGTAACATTAGGATTACCGGATTTGTTTAAAGAGGGAAGTTTGGGCGGGATTGTTATTGGGAGAGAACCCTATTTGAATGATATTGATGCGCCGAGAGACTTAAAAATAGAGTTTCCTAATGATCAATCTTGGCATTTAGAAGCGTTTTATCGCTACCCGGTAAATGATAAAATTTCCATTACTCCGGGGATAATTTTTATTACAAATCCCAACCAAGATAGCCGCAATGATGATATCGTGATTGGGACGTTAAGAACAACGTTTTCTTTTTAACGAGCATCTAAGAATCTTCGGGTTTTAATACAGGTAACGTAAACCAAAAGGACGCGCCCGAATTTTCGTTAGCAATAACGCCTATTTTACCCCCATGAGCGTTAATAATTTGCTGACACAAATACAAACCTAAACCTAATCCTTTAATTTTACCCACATTTTTACCTCGTTTGTAGAGTTCAAAGAGTTCTTTTGAATCTTCTGAATTGATTCCAACGCCATCATCTGAAATGGTGTATTTTACCCAGTTTTCAGTTTTCTTTTTAGCCTTCTTGTCGGTGATGACTTCCGCAGAAAGCGTTAACGTTAATCCGGGGGGATTATATTTGATAGCATTAGAAAATAAGTTGTCAAAAACTCGCCAAAGTTGAGTAGAGTCGGCTTGAACTAAAGGTAAAACAGAGGGTATTTTTTCCTGAAAGTTCACCCGATTTTTGTCAAAAAAAGGCTGCCATTCGGCGATCAGTTGTTGGGTAAAAGGGATCAAGTCTAAGGGTTGACAATGCAGGGAAATTCCTTCTAAACTAATATCGCTGGTTTCAACTAAAGAGTTAATCAGATTGAGTTGGCGATCGCAACTATTCGCCATTTGTTCTACAATATTTCGAGGAACTGTTAGTTTTGGGGAGGATTCTAAGGTTAATAAGTTATTCAACACGATTAACATTCCGGTTACGGGATTTCGCAAATCGTGAGAAACCGCATGAATATAAACTCGTAATGCAGACTCAATTTTTTGGCGTTCTTTAATTTCTTTTTGAAGTTGTTTATTTTGTTCAAGCAGTTGTTTTTGCTGTTCCCGCAACGTAATCTGAGTTCTAACACGAACTAAAACTTCTTGAACTTGAAAGGGTTTTGTAATATAGTCAACGCCACCCACATCAAAAGCCATGACTTTATCCATCGTATCATTAAGCGCACTCAGAAAAATAATCGGAATATCGTGAGTTTTGGGTAAACCTTTGAGATATTGAGCAATTTGATAGCCGCTCATTTCGGGCATCATAATATCCAGTAGAATCAAATCAGGAGCGAGCGCTTCTATCGCTTTCAGTGCTTGTTTACCATTGGTGGCTTTGCGAACTTTATAGCCTTTTTCCTCTAACATAGAGGAGAGCAGTCGTAAATTTTCAGGAGTATCATCAACAATTAAAATATCAGCTTGCTGAATCGAAGACTGAATCATCTGTGTACCCCTTATTTTGATAGGATTTGGAAATCTGTTGGTGAGGGATGCTATCATTCAGAGGTTGCCCACGTTTCCCCCTTAAATCTTATTTGGGCGATCGCTAATCAATTCTCTCCATGTAGTTCGTATTAAAATGTAACATTTTTCAGGTCAATGGATATTGTAGCGAGATTGAAGCGAAGGGGAACGCATTTTTCTAAAATAATAAAGAAGTCCATCTATCTCCTAAAAATCAATGTCAGGGCTATCTGTATCCTCTTTCGCCCAGCCCCAATCTCTCGAACAGTCCCTCAAGCACTTTTTTGGTTATGACTCTTTCCGCCCGGGACAACGTGAAATCATCGAACAAGCCCTCCAGAAGCAAGATTTGCTGATTGTCATGCCCACAGGAGGCGGAAAATCTCTCTGTTTTCAGTTACCCGCACTCCTCAAACCCGGGGTAACAGTCGTGGTGTCGCCCCTGATTGCTTTGATGCAGGATCAAGTCATTGCCCTCGAGGATAATGGCATTGCCGCAACGTTTCTTAATAGTACCCTATTAGCCGAGGAAGTGCGATCGCGGGAAGCATCCATTCTCAAAGGTCGAATTAAACTGCTTTATGTTGCCCCTGAACGGGTTTTAGGCGAGCGATTTTTATCTTTTTTAGACCTAGTAAATACTCAAGTTGGGATCTCGGCTTTTGCCATTGATGAAGCCCATTGTGTTTCAGAATGGGGGCATGATTTTCGGCCGGAATATCGACAACTTCAACGGTTGCGACAGCGTTATCCTCAGATTCCGATGATGGCATTAACAGCTACAGCCACCCAAAGAGTTCGCCAGGATATTATTGAACAGCTTGCCTTAAAACAGCCTTCAATTCATTTAGCGAGTTTTCTGCGTCCTAATCTATCTTATGAAGTGGTTCCGAAATCGACCCAAAGTTTTAACCAACTGGTGAAGATTATTCAGCAAGCAGATAGTTCAGGAATTGTGTATTGTCTGACTCGAAAACGGGTTGAATATTTAGCTTTTAAATTGCGAGACAAAGGAATATCTTGTTTACCCTATCATGGCGGATTACCCGATCAAGAACGTCAAGAAAATCAAACTCGTTTTATTCGAGATGATGTACAAGTGATGATCGCCACAATAGCTTTTGGAATGGGAATTAATAAACCCGATGTTCGCTTTGTGGTTCATTATGATTTATCGCGAACTTTAGAAAGCTATTATCAAGAAGCTGGACGGGCTGGACGAGATAGTGATCCGGCTAAATGTATTCTGTTTTGGTCAGGAAGTGATATTAAAACAATCGAATATTTTATCGCTCAAAAACCTCAGCCCGACGAACAACGAATGAGTCGTCAGCAACTTCGACAAATGATTGATTATGCGGAGTCAACCGAATGTCGAAATCGAATTATTTTAGGTTATTTTGGGGAGCCATTTCCGGGAGATTGTGGTCAATGTGATAATTGCCGCGAAAGTAAGCCCCTAGAAGATTGGACGATTGAGGCGATGAAGTTTTTGTCCTGTATCGCCCGATGTAAAGAAAAATACGGAATCAGCTATATTATTGATATTCTACGAGGGTCGAAAAGTCAAAAAATTATTGAACGAGGACATGATAAACTCTCAACCTATGGGATCGGCAAAGATAAGACAGTTGATGAGTGGAAAGGCTTAGGGCGATCGCTAATTCATCAAGGGTTAGTTGACCGTACAATCGATGGTTATGGTATCTTGAAACTAAACTCCCTGAGTTGGGAAGTGATGCAGCGTCAGCGTCGAGTTGAAATTGCGATTCCTCAAAAGCGAAACTTAGACATTCAAACTCGTTCATTGGCGGCTGAAGTGGAAATGTTATTTGAACATTTGCGTCAACTTCGTAAAACAATTGCAGATGAACAATTTATTCCCCCTTATCTGGTTTTTCCGGATTCTACACTGAGATTAATGGCACAACAACGTCCGGTAACGCTTGAGGCTTTATTAGAGATTTCGGGCGTAGGAAATCATAAGTTGAGTCGCTACGGAGAACGATTTGTTAATACGATTCGCAACTATTGTGAAGAACAAGGTCTTTCTGTGGAAGCAGCACCTCCTCCATAAAAATGTATGATTCAAAATTACGGTTCATCAACAGATAGCCAAATGTATACTCTACAATTGCATCAGCAAGGGTTGAGTATTGAAGAGATCTCCCATCATCGGAATTTGTCGGCGAGTGCTGTGGTTGAGCATTTGCTCAAGTTAATTAGTATGAACCAAGCGGTTGATATTAATCGTTTGGTTTCATTGGAACGCCAACAAATAATTATTCGTGCGATTGAAACTCTAGGAGATACAGGGCTTCAGATTATTTATGACTATTTAGCCGAGCAATATAGTTATGATGAAATTCGCTTAGTTAGAGCGGCTTGGCGACAGTATCGCATGGAGTTTTAGATCCCTGAATTTGACGGAAATCTTGCTAAAAATGTCACCCGCTCTTTTTGGGACTTGATTTGGCCTGCATTCCCCCATAGAATGATCACAATAGGCTACCATTTGGCAAATAAAGATGAGCCATCGTCCAATTATTTTAGGTATTGTTGGGGATAGCGCGGCCGGAAAAACAACGCTAACGCGGGGAATTGCTCAAGTTGTCGGGCCAGAAAATGTGACGGTGATCTGTACAGATGACTACCATCGCTATGATCGCCAACAACGCAAGGCTTTAGGAGTGACTGCACTGCATCCCGATGCGAACTATCTTGATATTATGCAGCAGCATTTGACTCTACTGCGAACCGGACAACCGATTCTCAAACCGATTTACAGTCATCATACCGGAACATTTGAAGCGCCTGAGTATGTTAAGCCCAGTCGTTTTGTGATTGTCGAAGGGTTACTCGGTTATTCGACTCGTGGCGCCCGTGACTGCTACGATGTTCGGGTGTATCTCGCCCCACCGGAGTCTCTGCGGACTCAGTGGAAAATTAAGCGAGATACTATGAAGCGTAGCTACACCGAAGAAGAAGTGATCGCCGCCCTCCAACAACGGGAACCCGACTCAGAAGCGTTTATTCGTCCTCAACGCAAGTGGGCGGATGTGGTGGTTACATTTTATCCGGCGGAAAATGGCAATACCAACAGTTCAAATTTGAATGTGCGTTTGGTTTTGCGCCCCACTATTCCTCATCCCAATTTTACAGAAATTCTTGATCAAAGCGCTCGCTATCCGCTCTCCGCAGTGCGTTTAGGATTGGATCGAGATATGGGTAAACCTGTGGATGTTTTGGAAGTTGATAGTCATGCAACGCTTGAACAGGTGAATGCGTTAGAGATGCTATTTTGTGATGAATTTCCACACTTAAAAGATTTTTGTAGTGTGGGAAATCAAGAACTGGGTAAACTCACCGGAACAACGGGAGAAATTCTACAAAGTTATCCGTTAGCCATTACCCAATTATTGATTGCGTATCACATGATTAAGGCAACTAAAATCGTTCAGTAAACCCAGAGTAGAGAAACTGCAAAACCTGCATCTGAGGTGAGATTACTAAAGGATCTTGAGGCGCTGGAATCATCTCACCTCGGAAGTCTAGCAGAGAGACTAACAGCAGATAAGCCAGGGCTAAAATCACAGAAATTGCACCTGTGAGATAGGCAACCAGTTTTGAGCGTTCCATATGGAATCAGAAAATATACTAACTTTTTTTGAATCAATCTGTGTAAATTATAGCATTGCGATCGCATTTTTAATAGACTCCTATCAACCTCTCTAATTCTGCTTTCTCGCTACGGTTTTGAAGGTACAATGGTTAATCAGTTAACTGTTGAAGGAAGTATTCACAAGGATTGAGATGAAGATGAGTGAGAAACAGGAAGATTTTCTTTTCACTAAGGATATGTTTGAAGTTTTACCTAATGTTATGGTGCAGATAGACAATCGAGAGGATTATGAAGGTGAGGTTTTACTAGACTTATTACAAATAAAATTTTTTGGAAATATTGCTTCAAATCTAAAAAATATTATGGAGATAATAGTCAATTATCTTAACAAAAATTTTGAAAAATTTCCAAATTTTAGAGTCCTTGATTGGAATTCAGGGATCACGATTAAATCCCATAAAAATGATGAAATTATTTCTGTTAATATTGGGGCTTATGGTAGCGAATACGATGATTTTTTATGCGTCTTTTTTGTTGTATTCACACCTAAAAAACTGCAAATAAAATCAAAAATTACCTATTTTGAAAACGTCGGTATAATAAGATCTTTAAAGGATGAAATAGATCTTTTAGATTCCCGCTCTCCCGAAAGAATAATCAAAGAAAAATTTATCGAAAAACTAAACTCTATTGGAATTTATGATGATATTGATCCCGAGGTTTATCATTCTGAAATTGAAATGAGTATTGAAGAAGCCTGTCGTATGTCAGTCGATGACTTTATATATTACTTGGATAAAACTTTTCAAAAAATGTTGCCTCTGATGTTAATATATATGACCGACGATCCTATTCCTGGTATATGTAAATATCTCAATTTACAGCCTTTATACAGTCTCGTTGAATGTGCTGATAGTACAGGTTTTGAAGAAGAAGATCTCGAAAGATGGGTAAAAATAATTAAACGAAAAAAACAGGTAATATTTCAAGGGCCACCCGGAACAGGAAAAACATTCATCGCCAAAGAAATCGCTAAACATTTAATAGGAGGTGACGATGGTTTTTCTGAATTGGTTCAGTTTCATCCCGCCTATACCTACGAAGACTTTATGCAAGGAATTCGTCCTCAGACACAAGACGGACAGCTAACCTATTCAATGGTTCCGGGTCGATTTCTTGAGTTTTGTAAAAAAGCAGAATCCTGTAAAGGAACTTGTGTTCTAATTATTGATGAAATTAATCGGGCGAATTTATCTCAAGTGTTTGGAGAGTTGATGTATTTGTTGGAATATCGAGATGAAAAAATATGTTTGGCGGGGAGTAATGAACTGTTTGGAATTCCCTCAAATGTTTATATTATTGGAACCATGAACACTGCTGATCGGTCTATTGCTTTGGTTGACCATGCACTTCGTCGCCGCTTCTCTTTTATTACGCTTTCTCCCAATTATGACATACTGCGTCATTATCATAGCAGTTCTAGTTCTAGTGAATCTTTCATCAAAAAATTAATCGGTATTCTAACAGATTTGAATCAAACAATTGATGACCCCCATCACGAACTGGGGATTTCCTTTTTCTTAGTTGATGACTTGGAAAATAACATTGAGGATATTTGGACGATGGAAATTGAACCCTATTTAGAAGAATATTTCTATGATCAGCAAAAAAAAATAAAGAATTTTCGCTGGTCTGAGATTGATAAAAAACTTTTTAACTAACAAAATTGTATGAAATACTTCAACGTTTGCTACTCATGTTTTTGGGTTTTTGATCCCCCCTAGCCCCCCTTAAAAAGGGGGGAATAAGAAATCAAAAGCTTAACAGTCTTGCTTGAAAAGGGGTAAATAAGCTTAAAATTCCCCGTTTTGATCCCCCCTAGCCCCCCTTAAAAAGGGGGGAATAAGAAATCAAAAGCTTAACAGTCTTGCTTGAAAAGGGGTAAATAAGCTTAAAATTCCCCGTTTTGATCCCCCCTAGCCCCCCTTGAAAAGGGGGGGATTTAGGGGGATAAAGTCCCCCTTTTTAAGGGAAATTTAGGAGGATAAAGTCCCCCTTTTTAAGGGAAATTTAGGGGGATAAAGTCCCCCTTTTTAAGGGGGATTTAGGGGGATCTCTTTTTAAGGGAAATTTAGGGGGATAAAGTCCCCCTTTTTAAGGGAAATTTAGGAGGATAAAGTCCCCCTTTTTAAGGGGGATTTAGGGGGATCTCTTTTTAAGGGGGATTTAGGGGGATCTCTTTTTAAGGGGGATTTAGGG
>NZ_LATL02000211.1 GCF_000972705.2 Limnoraphis robusta CS-951
AAGAAACAACACCCAGAATAAATCTTTGTGTCTTTGTGTCTTCGTGGTGAATTTCCCCCTCAACAAAATGTTCTCGATAATAGAGACAAAAGAAACAACACCCAGAATGTGTCTTTGTGTCTTCGTGGTAAATTTCCCCCTCAACAAAATGTTCTCGATAATAGAGATATAAGAAACAACACCCAGAATAATTTTTTTCTATTTTTAAAATTTACTTTGTAAATTTTCAGCTTGTTGATGAATGATTTGACGTTCATTTTCAGAGATTTTATCCAGATGAGAAAGAACTAAATTCATTCGTCCTTGAGACTTGAGTTTTTCCCGATGTCTATCGAGAAAATCCCAGTAAAAAACGTTAAAAGGACAAGCTTTTTCTCCCGTGCGAATACGGGGGTTATAAATACAACTTTTGCAGTAATCGCTCATTTTATTGATATAATTTGCTGAAGCAGCATAAGGCTTAGAAGCGAGAATTCCGCCATCGGCAAATAATCCCATACCAATTACGTTTGTTTGCATCACCCAGTCATAGGCATCAATAAAAATAGCATGAAACCAGTTTTCAACTTCTTGGGGAGAAAGTCCGGCAATTAACGCAAAATTACTTAAGATCATTAACCGTTGGATGTGATGAGCATATCCTGTCGTTTCTACTTGAGATAAGGCTTGATGTAAACAGTTCATATCGGTTTTTTCAGCATCCCAAAAAAACTCCGGTAAAGGTTGAGTGTGATTAAACCAATTGTGTTCGGAATAATCAGCATCCATGACTCGATAAATTCCGTGCATATATTCTCGCCAACCGAGAACCTGGCGAATAAATCCTTCTACACTATTAAGCGGTAAGTTATTTTGATGATAAGCTGTTTCTGCGGCTTGAATCACTTCAAAAGGATGCAGTAAACCTAGATTCAAATAAGGAGAGAGTAAAGCGTGCCATAACGTTTGTTCACCCGTGACCATCGCATCTTGATAGGAACCGAAAAAAGCCAGACGTTGTTCTATAAAATTTTGCAAGACTTCCAAGGCTTGTTGGCGAGTCACCGCCCAAGCAAAGGGTTCAATTTTTCCATATAATGGAAGTGAAAGTTGTTTAACTTGTTCAAGAGTTTCTTGGGTGATTTCATCCGGTTCAAACTCAAGGGGATGAGGAGGATTTAATTTTCCTTTGGGCGGTTTGCGATTTTCCTGATCAAAATTCCAACGATTTCCAATCGGCTGATCATCCGCCATCAAAATATTAAATCGTTTGCGTCCTTCTCGATAAAAATCCTCCATCAATAAACGTTTCCGACGCTTTGACCATTGCTGAAACTCGGGTTCACTCCACAGAAAATGGTTATTTTCCAGCCAATTCAGTTGACAAGGTAACTGTAAATTTTCGATCAATTGTTGGAAAGGTCTATCATTGGGAATCATGACTCTAAGTTGAGTAATTTGATGATCTTGAATCCATTTTTTCAGGGGAAATTCCACAGATTCCTCTGTAATAATATAAGTTACAGACCAGCCTGCCTCTCGCAACTCAGCCGCAAAATGTCGCATTGCTGACCACACCAACACCAGTTTTTGTCGATGATAAGGTCTAACTCTCACAAAGTCTAGAGATTCAATCAAAATAATCGGTGTATCCTGATGAGAATCACAACTTTTTAATGCAGCTTGTTGACTCCAAAGCTGATCTCCTAAAATCCAAATACCTACTGTCATTGAACTGATTTCCTGATTTAATTTTCAGAGCGGCGGTGTTGTCTTAATGTTTGAATCTCGAATCCGTTTAGTTTGATTAAAATCCCGAAAAAGACGAATTGTCAAGAGAGAATGCTTCCTCAGAATCAATTCTGGAAATATCAAGATTTTGTTTCAAAGAGGAATTAGACCTGATCAGCAGCATTTTATCGCAAATCATATACTCGGGGGAGGCAATCGAGGTTAACAAGGGTTACGATCTAAAAATACAACTGAAAGATCACTTATTATAGAATTGGAGTATATAATCTCACCGGATCGGGTTGGCAATCTCACCGCAGAGTTAGTTTACTCCCTACCCTAGCCACTCAACTTTTAAAGCTTACATTTGCCTTTTTCTCGATCTAGTCTTACTTTAATTTAGGTCAAATTACTCTCCTATCATGCACCCTCAGTTCAAACAGTTCAAAACGGACTATGCCTAAACCCAGTCAATCCTCCTTTCGTCGCATTCTGCTGTCCCGGATTTTACTGCTCAGTGTTCCGGTTCTTCTTGTTGGAGAATATGTCACCTATCGCAAAGCAAGATCGGGTTTATTAGAAACTGCTCGTCTGAATTTAACTGAAAGTGCAGTCGATATGGCAGAGTATATTAACAACTGGATAAAATTTCTTCAGTCTAATCTAATTTTAGCAACTAACAGCACAATATTACAATCCGAACAAATCGAAAATTATCAACAGTTTATCAAGCAGCTTGAACAACAACTTCCCACGCAAGTCAACTGTCTACAACTGGTTGATATCCAAACCAATGAAGTTCAGGCTAGCAGTTGTGGAAACGAAGCCATTATTTCCACTCCCTCTAACCTCTGGGTTCAACAAAAACCCTCAAATCAGGTTTTAAGCCCAGCGAATGTTTACATTCAAAATAAAGAGTTTAAGTCTAAAATCGACGAGGAAACACCCGTCTCCGAAACTTCCGCAGCTATTACCCCCTGGAATAATAAAATTCAGTTGGTTTTTATGGCTCCCGTTTATATCACCAATGCCGAAACAAATCAACTCCGTTACGTGCTTATTTTAGAATCAAATTTACCCTTATCCTCTAAAGATAGACCCAAATCCTTAACCGGTTTTACCGTTGTTCTAGATGAAGCCGGTCAAATTATTGCTCATCCCGAAGCTTCAAAAGTTGGAGTGAATATTAATCAAGAAGTTGACGGTCCCCGTCTGCAAAATATCATTAATAGTGCCTTATCAGGAGAAAAAGATTTTGTTCATCTATTCTTCTTTGATCAAAATGGGAATGAATTACTCGCCGGATATAATGCCATTCCCAGTCCGATTTCTCAGGAAAAGGGAAGTCAATGGGTGATATTAGCCGTTACCAGTTTAGATGATGCACTCTCCGGTTTAAAAGACATCAACTCCGTTTTATTTTATTTAACGATTAGTTTAATTGCCGCGAGTATTATTGCAGCCCTTTATTTATCGAGAGACTTGGCTCGTCCTCTCGAACGGTTAAGAGATTATGCCTTAACAATTAATAGCCGAGAATCACCGAAACCTGTCCCGCAAAACTTGAGAATTCGAGAATTTATTCAACTTGGACAAGCCATTAGTATTATGGTTGAACGGTTGCAATCAAGAGCCTCTGCTTTAGAATTAGCCACCCAAGAAGCACAAATAGCCAATCAATTGAAAGATGAGTTTCTGCGAGTGATTTCTCACGAACTGAGAACCCCACTCAATGGCATTATTAACTCCCTGCAATTTCTCCGAGATGATTTGTGCGACAGTCCCGAAGAAGAACAAGAATATTTGGATATGGCGAATGAATCCGCTCTGCATTTATATAGTATCGTTAATGATATTTTAGATATTGCTCTGATTCAAGAAGGCAAGTTTTCAATCAACCCAAAAACCGTTGATTTAGTCAAAATTATTCAAGAAGTCATTGCCATTCACAGCTTAGAGATTAACCAAAAAGGTTTAAAATTAAAACTGCACATCGAAAAACCGATTAAGGTTTTAGCTGATTCCGATAAATTGAAACAAGTTTTTGTCAATATTTTGAGTAATGCCGTTAAATTTACAAAAAAAGGCAGCATTACCATCACAGCCGATATTCAACCCATCGTTCACTGTGATTTAATTTCCTATGAATCCTGCGAGGAAAAATCTCAAGTGATTATCACCGTCAAAGATACCGGAATCGGAGTCGCTCTCGATAAACAAGATAAACTCTTTCAACCTTTCGTCGTCGTCGATGGTTCAACCACTCGAGAATTTGACGGCATTGGCTTAGGATTAAGCATTTCCCAAAGTTTAATGAAAATGATGGGAGGTTCAATTGAACTTTATAGCAAAGGCGAAAACCAAGGTACAACCGTCACTCTTTCTATCCCCGTTGTCTCATCCCCATCTGATACAAAATTGCGTTAAAATTACGGTAGGGTTCATCAAACCCATTAATCTTTTGAGACAAGGGAAAGTGTTGAAAATTTGATGGACTCGACTTTAAAGTTGAATCGGTTTTCCCCCTTGTTGAAGAGACTCACTTAAACCACAAAGAACCCGCACTAAATCAGTCCCAATTTCACCCGAAGAAATCGAACAAACTTGATTGTGACGAATACAATTTAAAAAGCGATCGCAAACTTCAGCCAACGGTTCAGCAGGTTCGACTTCAACCGTTTCACATTCAACCCCAGCCGCTTGCCAACCTTCTCCCACCGTCTCTAAATAGCCGCGTTGTAAGGTTAACGGCCTATCTTTTAACATCTCATCAAAAATCAACGTTCCTTCACTCCCCACAAGCGCCAAACGTCGCTGTTTATCCGGGTTCAACCAACACAAATGTAAAAACGCTTGAAAACCTGACTCATAAGTAATCGTTGCCATCACCACATCTGACAACCCCGAAATATTATTAGAAATAGGAAAACTCGGACTACTCAAATCAAAACTGCGATCCGGTTGCAGCCAAACCGTTCCCGTTGCTTGTACCTCAACAGGTTTTTGTCCTAACCAAGTATTAAAAATCCCAATATCGTGAATCGCTAAATCCCACAACGCATCTACATCTTGTCGTACAGGTTCTAAGTGAGTCCGAGCCGCATAGCCATACCGCAACTGTCCCAACTGTCCTTGTTCAATCACCGCTTGACCTTTCGTAACCGCCGGATGAAACAAATAGGTATGATCGATGAACAGTTGACGATTATGCCGTTTAGCCAAGCTACAAAGGCTCTGTGACTCCGAAAGTTTCAGCGTGAGAGGTTTTTCGGCAAAAACATGATAACCCCGCTCTAGAGCCTCATAAATCAGGGTATAGTGCGTTGAAGCGGGAGTCGCAATCACAACAGCATCCAGTTCACAGTCGTTAATCACCTTAAACCAATCCGTCTCCAACTGCACCGTATCATCAAGCAGCAAACGCTCCTTAGCCTTTTGAAGTCGTTCAAAATGAGGATCAGCGATCGCCACCACCTGCGCTTGAGGATGTTGATAAAAATTGCGGATCAAATGGGTTCCCCAACGACCCGCTCCGAAAATAGCAACTTTGATCGGATTTGTCATCTGTTCATCGTCCGTAATTAGAATCAAAAAATTGAATTAATCTTGAGTTTTCTTTTGAGTCGGAACCACCAAAATCCTATAAGCCTCTTGAGCCGCTGCTTGTTCAGCCGCCTTGATCGAACGTCCGCGACCTTCACCCACAGATTGACCTTGAAACCAAACTTTAGCCGTGAACCGTTGATCATCGCCCATCGGCCCGCTTTCTTCTACGGTATATTCGGGTAAAACTTTATAATAACTTTGCGTCCACTCTTGCAGTGCAGCCTTGTAGTTTTGACGAGCCGGATCGCGTAAAATCTGAGTCGCTCCCTTTTGGAAGTGAGGTTCTAGCCAGGGACGGATCAGTTGTAAATTTTGGGTACTCAAGTACAAAGCCGCCAGTATCGCTTCCAAACAGTCCGCTAAACGTGACTGGTTCCCCATGCGATCTTGCGCCGCACTCCCGCCAATTAACAAATATCGACCCATGCCATAACTTTCGGCAATTTCTGCCAAAAACCGATCACTGACCAACACCGAGCGAATGGCGCTAAACTCTCCAACAGGTTGATTGGGATAAGTTTCCCACAAAAATTCGGAAGCCGCCAGTCGCACAACAGCATCTCCCACAAATTCTAACTGCTCATAGTTAGCTTCCGTTGAAATCGAAGGATGCGTTAGGGCCAGATCTAACAAATGCCACTTAATGGCGTCTTGTTCCGACAGTCCCAAACGTTCAACCAGCTTCTGCAACTGACGTTGGCGGTTTGGATAGCCGATTTTCATTGGGTTCTCACCTCTCTAACCTGCTGGAGACTCCCGTTATAATCTTTTTGATTTAACGGTGAGAGGAAAGCAGGGCAGGGCGTACTGCTTCCTTACTAATTTTGAGAACCCCTACCGCCTTGGATGTACTAACGACATTCGACGTTTTGCATTCGCCTTTCGCCTGGACAGTTACAGGCTTGTGCGTTCTACCTGTACGCATAGGGGTTGTTTTTCGGCTTAACGCCTCTCCCTTTCGGGGTAAAGTGAGCTTCGCCAATGTTAGAGGTCGGTACTTTCCAATCAGCACTACCACTGACCCGACGCGACTGTTTAACTGCTTGGTTCTAGAGCGGGGGACTAGCTACGCATCCCCCGGTAGGAACTTTAACACTTACCTCTAACGTAGTGCGCTAGACACTTAGGCTGGTCAACTTGGGCTTTTTAAAGCCCCCGTTAGAGTCCTAGAACTTAACGGCGGGTTGTTGACAGGTTCGGAGCAATCCGAAAAAGAGAGAGTCAGACATAAGCCGGGTTCTGTTCTTTCAACTGCTAGCAGTCAAAAGGGCAGTTATCTATCTGGGATGTTTGTTACCAAACACCTCTAGCGGTGCCACCTCAACCGGAACCGGGAAAAGACCAACCGTAGTTCCTCCGACCTTGCTCCCACCTGGGGTTTACCGAGCCAACGCCTCACGACGTTGCTGGTGCGCTCTTACCGCACCTTTGCACCCTTACCCTTTCAGTGATCAGTAAACAGTTATCAGTTCTCAGTTATTCACTGTCTCCTGTCCCCTCTCTCCTGTTGACTGAAAAGGCGGTATCTTTCTGTGGCACTATCCTCACGATCGCTCGCACTGGGCGTTACCCAGCAGATTTAGTCTTTTGGGAGCCCGGACTTTCCTCAGACTCGGGTATTGAGTCCGCAACTGCCTTCGCTGACTCTCTCTAGTCCATAGTATCTCAAAATCTCTTGATTCCATCATCAGCTACATTTACAGGCGTCTAGTTTGTGATGTTTAATAACGGTGTTGTGTGAGGAGAACTAGATGCCGCGACTGTTTCGTTGGGCCACTACTATGATCAGTAGTTTGGCGATCGCAGTGGGTGTAGGACTGACTCAAACCTTACCGATGTTCGGATCATCGAATGAGTTCTATGGCGCTCGTTCCCTAGATGAATTAATTCAACTGCGAGATCAAATCATTCAAGAATTAGAAACGCCTGTTCAAGACTCTTCTGAACCTCGCTTTTTGAATTCTTTGTTATCGGAAACGCCTTCATTCAATCCCGATCAGGAGTTATTCCACAAGCTCAAAGAAATAGAAGTCCAAATCTTGATTGAAAACCGAGCCAATGATAACTGGAAACAAGCCATTCGTTTGGCGACAATCGCCATAGAAACCGAGAATAATTCATCAGATTCTTTAGGCCGCAAAAAGCAAGCCCAGCAACTTTGGCAACAAGCTATCGGCAATTTAAATGAAGTGCCGAAAAATTCATTAATGGCTAGCCAAGCTTCCCAAAAAATCGAACAATATCAAGTCAGCTTAATCGGCTTAACCAAACAAATCCAACTCGCTCAATCTTCTTTTCTAGAACAAATTCGCGCCGAAAGTAACTTATCAAAAACCGCAATGATTAGTGTTTGTAATCTCAACCGAGATTGCGCTCATCTGCGAGGCGAACACCCCCCCGCAAGTCCCGCCAGTTTGATTAAAGTTCCGATTGCGCTTGCCCTTTTAGATAAGGTTTCAAAGGAAAAGATTAGTCTCGAAGAACAAGTTTATGTCGATGGCGGAAACTTTACCGAAGATGCTTCATCAATTCAAGCTAGAAAAAGCTATTCTCTCAAACAATTAATGGGAGAAATGATCGATCATAGTAGTAATATTGCCACCAATCAACTGATTGATTATGTGGGTCAAGATTCTATTAATAATATCCTCAAAAAACAAGGCTATAAAGAAACTCGCGTTCAGTTTAAACTCATGGGCGATCGGATCATGCCCCGACGTCCCGGAAAAGGTCGTAACCGCCTGACTAGCAGCGAACTCACCGAAATGATGGTTAAAACCTATAACCATGAATATCCCGGTTCAGAAGCCTTAATAGAAGCCCAAAACCGCCAGTATGATCGAGCAATTGGTTACGCGGCGTTAGAAGGATTAAAAGCCGAATGGTTAGGCGAAAAAACAGGTCAAAATTCTCGCGTTTTAGGAACTACTTTAGCCGTTAGCATTGATGGCGAACGCTATATTATCACTGTGATTGACAATAATACAGGTAATATTTTTGAAATTCGTAAAGCCATCTCAAAAATTGCCGATCATATTATTCAAAACGGTCATCTTTAAACATTACTTGAATGATGGAATTCCTACCGTTAAAAACGATAATTCAAGGCGAAGGATTTCCGATTCTTTGCCTTCATGGTCATCCCGGTTCCCGTCAATGTATGTCTGTTTTTACCGATTATTTATCCCATCGCTTTCAAACCGTTGCGCCGGACTTACGCGGATATGGTCAGAGTCGCGCTTCTAGAAGCTTTCAAATGCAGGATCACTTAGTTGATCTCGAAAACCTACTCGATCAACTGAATATTCAACATTGTCTGATTTTAGGATGGTCTTTAGGGGGAATTCTCGCCCTAGAACTTGCGTTAAAATTTCCTCAACGAGTCACCGGGTTAATTTTAGTCGCCACCGCCGCTTATCCCCGAGGAAACCATCCGCCGATCACTTGGCTTGACTATGTTTATACAGGTTTAGCGGGAATGATTAACGGGTTGGTTCCCGGTTGGGAGTGGAATATTAACACCTTCGCAAAGCGATCGCTATTTCGATATCTTATTCAACAGCATACCCCCACCGCCTACCAATACATCGCCCGGGAAGCCTTACCCGCCTACCTACATACCTCTGGCTATGCCACTCAAGCCTTAAATCAAGCCCTCCGAGCCTCCTACAACCGTCAAGCGGAACTCGAACAAATACACTGTCCTTGTTTGGTTCTTGCAGGTGCGGAAGATCGTCATATTACAGCCTTATCTAGCCAAGCCACTGCTCAACATCTGCCTAACGCTCAGTTTCGTTGTTATCCTCAAACCGCTCATCTTTTCCCTTGGGAAATTCCAGAACAGGTTCGAGGCGATATTGAGAGTTGGCTGAATACTCAAGTTCTCTAATCAAATAATCCCTGTCCCCTGTTGGCTGTTTTCTAAACTAAGATTGAGGACTGAAAGCTGGAATAATCAGTTGATAAATCGTTTTTTCAAGATCTTCAGCAACCGTTAGGCGAGAGGGTTTACAGCGTCTAACCGAAACTTTGTAAGTGTTCACTCCTTCACTTTCGATGTCTTCTCGATAACCCACTTCAGCAGAATGAGCTTCTTTTGCCGTCAAAAAAGGCCCGAAATAATAAGTGCAATTTGGGCTTTCGGTAATGATTTCTACCCAAAACGCCAAGCCAAAAAAATTGAGCAAATTAATCAAAAGTTCTTTCATGTCTGTTTTTTTCCGTTTCTTATAAGGGCTAGAGATGCTGCTTCACAACTGGACAAAATCTGTCACTGATCCGATCAGTCAGTAATCGTGTTCTCTCAAGCTCAACTGGATATCAATCTTTACCCAAAGTTTGCCGCACACGCCCCTACCTTCAGGTATGGGGATATAAGGCTCTTTCTAATGCTAGAATAACTCTACTGGCAGGGTATTCAACCAGTTGAAAAACCCAGCATCTAATCGATGCAATGAACCTTGAAAACTTAAGGTACGGGGTTCTTGCCAGGAATGCTTTGGCCATATAAAACCTTAAAGCACCAAGTACAGAGAATCAAGCATTTTTTCTCAAGTACGGTAGGGCATACCGAAACTATCTCTGAAATGGGATGAACGACTGGGGAGACGAACCCCTCAAAGAGTAGGTCAGGAAACTAGCTTGCTGTAAGGGTTGTCAATGAATCAGTAATCCAAAGCCGTGAGGCTTGGAGAATCCCCTTTCTTTAGAAATGGGGAGTATGTCAA
>NZ_LATL02000212.1 GCF_000972705.2 Limnoraphis robusta CS-951
GGGTGAGGGTTTTTTTCTGATCAAAAAGTTCAGGTTGTTCCCTCTACTTTGGGTAAGTTGATGACCTGATCTTTGGTATAGGTTGAAAACTAAACGATGGGTTAGTCCCATTCCTGGGTTGATCCCTGTACTGTGGTTTTATGTCATTGCCAGAAAATTTTATGAATAAACGAGAAAATATCGTGCAGAAATTCTCGACTTTTCTCAGCTTTGGCGATCGCCAATTCACTTGGCAAGCAGACCCGCAATTAGAACAACAGATGAAACGCCTAGTGGAGTCAGATCCAGAGGCTAAAGAAGAATTTTGGGCGAGATGCTTCCTAAAAACGCTTAGAGAGGTATCCCCGCCTGAAAGTAGTAAAGAAGCCGAAGCGATCGCCTGTTCTCAAACGTTAGAAATCTCTACTTTTATAACAGCAAGACATTTATCAGCTTACTTACAAGAAGCTTGTCTTTGGGCCGCCAAAAAGAGTTACCATAAATACAAATTACTGAGACACAAATACCCCCTAGAAGAATATTTTCAGATCGCTTCTTCCTTTGCCAATCTCCCGGCTAAACTTTTCAAAAATTTTAATTTAGAACAGCCGGAATCTAACATTATCGCTTATGCAAAAACGGCAATTTTTCGTTTTATTAGAGATAAAATTTATCAACAAAACTTAGAGGCTAAAAGTGAAAAGTTTGGCGACTATGGACTGTTAAAAAACTTGACTTTTAAAGAATTAAAATCGGCTTTAATAAGTCAAGGAATTGCCGAATTAGAAATTGATTTATATGGACTGGCTTGGCAAAGCTTTAATAAAAATTACCAAGCCCAAAAAGAGTTCTCCAAGCGTCATTTAAAACCTCCAGAGCCGGAAGATTTAAAACAAATTACGGATGACTACAATCGGCGACTTAATCAGCTAGATCTACCAAGGATAGTCGTTAACGAAGACAAAATTCAAGAGATGCTAGCAACTTGTATAAAAGCAGCGCGGAATTATCGAACAAAGCAGTTTTGTCCTCTCGAAGAATGCAATAATATCTCCGATCTCACTCTCACGCCTTGGGATATTATCGTTCAGGAAGAGGAAAGGCAGCAGGTGCAATTACTTGTTTCTAAATTATTTACGGCTATTCCCGAAACTGGAAAAATTATGCTGATACTTTGGCAGGGATTAAACTTAACTCAAAGTGAAATTGCCACCGTAATGAAAAGTAAGTATCCCGAACTCCAAAAGCAGTATCAAGTGGCTCGACATTTAGCAAACTATAACAAAAACATTTTCAAAAATTTTACCCAGGAATGGAATCAAGCTCATCCCAATAACCCGATCAATTGTGAACAAGATTTAGAAAGAATTAAAGCCGCTTTGCATGATTGCTTTCAGTCCCACTGCCAAGACTTATTACACTCAATTTTAGAACCAACAAGCCACCAATTCCACTGTGCAGAAGACTGTTTAATTTGTCAACAAAAAGCCCATAAAATTCAATTTAAAAAACATCGGAGAAAGACATTTAAACAAAAAAAAGCTTTTGTTAAAGCTTTTGCGTCCCAATTAAAAATCAATTTCAACTTACCCGAAGATTCAATTCAACCCGTGTATCAGAAAGTATTTGATTTTGTTGATCGATGGCTGATCTATTAAAAAATTAGGAAACTTCTTTTTTAAGACAACATTGTTGTCAACAATTTAACTGAGAAATAATCAAATTTTTGATCGGGCTGTTACTCCGTTAATTTAAGTAAAAAAGGATGGGCAAATGCAGACAAAAGAAAATAAATTGTTTACTCAAGAAGCGCTCGATCGCCTATCATCAACCGATCAGCTAGACCAAATGATGCAAGTGGTTAACCCTAGAGCTTGGTTGCCCCTGAGTACAATTGGTTTTTTATTAATAGTTGCAGGAGTTTGGAGCATCGTTGGACGAATACCCCTGAATGTAACAGGTCAAGGTGTCTTTATTCGCCCCCGCCATGTCGTGCAGTTTCAAGCGCCGAGTGCAGGTCAACTTTTAAACCTTAAAATAGAGCCGGGAGATGTGATTAAAAAAGGAGAGGAAATTGGCATCATCGATCAATCCAATCTCAAGCAACAATTAGAGCAAGAAAAGACTAAATTAGCTCAACTTCAAGGGCAAAATAAAAATACTGATCGCCTACAAAAACAGCAAATTGAACTGCAATTAAAAACCCTTAAACAGCAACAGGCAGATCTTGAAGAAAGCCTGCGTCGAGAGTCAGTTACACCCATGCTTCATCAACAAACCCTCGCAGCGCTCGAGCAAAAACGCCAAAGCCTTGAAGAAAGTCTAGAACGAGAAAAAATTGCACCCGTTCTACACCAACAAACGCTCACAGCACTAGAGCAAAAACGCCTAAATTTGGTCAGGCAAAAAGAAGATTTTAGTTCGATACTAGAAACCCTAAAACAACGATATGAAAACCGTCTTTATCTGTTTGAGGTTGAGAATGCTATTAGTCAAGATGTGCTACTGCAAGCCAAACGAGAACTCTTGGATACTCAAACACAAGTGTCAAATATTGAAACGCAGTTAAAAGAACTCGACGTTCAAAAAACGAATACCGATAGAGAATACTTACAAAATCTCAACAAAGTGAATGAAATTAAAAATAACATTCAACAAATTAAAGTTGAAAAAACTAATGCCGAACGAGAATATTTACAAACTTTGAATCAAATTGACGAAATTCAAACCAAACAGCAAGAAATTGAAGCCGAAAAAGCAAAACTCGTTCAACAAAATTTAGAAAAGGAGATTGATAAAACCAATGAAATTGAAGAAATTAAACGCCAAATTGCCCAGCTAGAACTGCAATTAAAAAAAGATAGCAAAGTGATCAGTCAATACGATGGTCGAGTATTAGAACTGAGTGCCGTTTCAGGTCAATTTGTGAATGTTGGCAATTCTTTGGGGTCAATAGAAGCAGAAAACCCTGATAAAAAAATGCTCAGTGTTGTTTATTTTTCTGACAAAGATGGCAAACAAATTAAGCCGGGGATGACGGTACAAGTAACACCAAGTGTTGTTAAACGGGAACGCTACGGAGGTATTATTGGTCAAGTTACCCAAGTTTCACCTTTCCCAGTCACAAAGCAAGAAATGTCTGTACTTATTGGCAATGAAAACTTGGCGAATAACCTGGCTCAAAGTGTTTCTAATAATGCGGCGCTCATCCAGGTTTTTGTGAAACTAGAAGAAGATAAAAGTAATATTAGCGAATACGAATTGTCTTCCTCAAACGGGCCGGCTTTACAAATTTCTACGGGTACTACCGCTCAAGTTCGAGTACAAATCGGACAAGTTGCACCAATTTCTTATGTGATGCCAATTTTTAGATCTTTAACGGGTATTTACTAAATGCGAGTTAAACGTTAAAAGTGAAAATAAAACCCCAAATAGAGAATCATTGAGGTTTATTATTTTGATTTTAAAATTATGGCAAAAATATAAATGTCGTCCCGTTCGTACTCCCGTTGTTTTACAAATGGAAGCGGTGGAATGTGGTGCAGCAGCATTAGGAATTATCCTCAGTTATTATCGTTGTATTGTACCTCTAATTGAACTGCGGCGCGAGTGTGGAGTTTCGCGGGATGGGAGCAAAGCTTCTAATATTTTAAAAGCGGCAAGATTATATAAATTAAATGCGAAAGGATTCAAAAAAACCATAGAAGATCTCAAAAATATTGTTCCTCCCTATATCGTTTTCTGGAATTTTAATCATTTTTTGGTTGTAGAAGGTTTTGGGAAAAACCGAGTTTATCTTAATGATCCTGCTGTCGGAAGAAGAACGGTTTCGCCAGATGAATTCCGACAAGCTTACACGGGTGTTGTTCTCATCTTTGAACGGGGAAATGAATTTACAAAAACGGGAAAAAAACTGAGTATTTCCCGATCTTTAGCCTCCCGTTTAAAGCCTTCATTATGGGCGATCTTTTATTGCTTAGTTGCCGGATTGTTCCTAACAATTCCCCGTTTGGCTATTCCCGCATTTAGTCAAATTTTTATCGATGAAATACTCGTAGAAAACCGAATAGATTGGTTGCGTCCATTGATACTCGGAATGTTATTTATTGCGATTACCCAAGGGTTACTCGCACGGTTACGACTTTTTTATCTGCGGCGACTCATGCTTAAACTTTCTGTTTCGATGTCGGGACAGTTTCTTTGGCATACCCTGCGCTTACCCGCCGAATTTTATGCCCAAAGATTTGCCGGAGAAATTAGCAGTCGCAGCCAATTAAATGACAAAGTTGCAGATGTTTTATCGGGGAGATTGGCGACTACGGTAATCGATTCTATAATGATAGTTTTCTACGCCCTAATTATGCTTCTCTACGACTGGGTATTAACGGGTGTGGCGATTGTTTTTGCTGCGTTAAACTTCTTCGCCTTGCAAGCTTTATCCCGCAGTCGTGTTGAGACAAACACCAGACTTGTACAAGAAACTGGCAAAGTTAGCGGCGTTGCAGTCGGTGGAATTCAAGCCATAGAAACGGTGAAAGCAAGCGGTTTAGAATTAGATTTATTTTCTAAGTTTGCCGGCTACTACGCTCAAATGATCAACGCTCAACAACAATTAGCATTACCTACTCAAATTCTATCAATATTACCCGTATTTTTAACGACGTTGGCAACAGCTTTTATCTTAATTATTGGAGGTTTGCGGGTGATGAATGGTAGTCTGACGATTGGAATGTTAATCGCTTATCAAAGTCTAACCCAGCAATTTTTAAGTCCAATTAACAATCTTGTTAATTTTGGTAGTACCCTGCAAGAATTAGAAGCAGATTTAAACCGACTTGATGATGTACTGCAAAATCCGATTGATGTAGAAGTCGAGCGAGAACTAAAATATAATCAGAATAAAACTGATAATGTTCCTGATTTTTTGATTACTCAAGACTCTTTTCAACTGCAAGGTTATCTTGAATTACGTCAGGTTAGTTTTGGCTATAACCGCTTAGATTCTCCCTTAATTGAAAATTTAAGTTTGAGTTTAAAACCCGGTCAAAGAATCGCTTTAGTTGGCGGTAGTGGTTCGGGAAAATCGACGGTGGCAAAGTTGATAACAGGACTTTATAAACCTTGGGACGGGCAAATTTTATTAGATGGTATTTCGCGATCGCATTATCCCCGTTCTATTCTCGCTAATTCACTCGCAATGGTCGAGCAAGATATCTTTTTATTTGCGGGAACAGTCCGGGAAAACCTTACACTTTGGGATGCAACAATACCCGAAGAAGATTTAGTAAAAGCTTGTTTGGATGCCAGAATTCACGATAGTATTTTAAATCTGCCGGGGGGATATAATGCTATTCTTAATGAAGGGGGAATGAACATCAGTGGCGGAGAAAGACAGCGTTTTGAAATCGCCAGAGCGTTGGTCAGAAATCCGGCAGTTTTAGTGTTAGATGAAGCAACCAGCGCCTTGGATGCGGAAACGGAATTAATGATCGATCGCAACTTACAAAAACGGGGTTGTTCTTGCATTGTAGTTGCTCATCGTCTCAGTACAATTCGCGATTGTGATGAAATTATTGTTCTAGAAAGAGGTAAGATTGTTCAACGCGGAACTCACGAAGAATTACGCTACCAAGACGGAATTTATGCCCGTTTAATTGGCGATAATATTGTTTAATTTGAATATAAATTTACGCTTTATAATTATTTTGCTGATTAATAACTGAGGAAAAACAATGGTGAATTTGATTCCCCAAGTTTATCGAATTCAAGGAAATCAACCGCTATTATTGAACGAACCGCAAACGATATGGATAGTTAATTCTGGTTCTTTAGCCGTGTTTACAACTGTTTTTGAAGGCCAAGAACCAAAAGGCAATCGTCGATATTTGTTTGGTGTTAATGCAGGAGAAGCATTATTTGGTTCAACTCCCAAAGATGGACGGGGTATCCTGGCGATCGCACTCGAAGAAACCGAATTAAGCGCTTTAAATATTGAAGATTTTATCACTCAGATTAGAACAGGCGATCGCTCTAGTTTTGCTCTTTTGTCGGGTTGGGTAAACCATTGGGAAAAACTGGCAATTCCCGATTTACCCCTCAACAGTAAACTTCCCAAAAACTTAGAGATTTCCTCATCAAAACTCGCTGAATTTCATCACTTTTTGTTTTACCATTTACACTTAGAAGAAATCAAGAAAAAAGAAGAAAAATTCCGCCAATTTCAAGAGCGAGAACACCTTAATAAAAACGTCACCGAAACCGCCTTTAAACAATTAACGGGGGTTTTACATCCTCCCGAAACCGAAGTTTTTCTAGAAGGAACACCCCTACTCATTGCATCAGGTGCGGTCGGTCGAGCCACAGGAATTATCATAAATCCTCCGGCAGAATCCGAAGATTTTAGTCGGTTAAAAAATCCATTAGAAGCCATCGCTCGCGCTTCTCAATTTCGCACCCGTCGAGTGTTACTAACCGGCAATTGGTGGAAACAGGAACACGGGCCTTTATTAGCTTATATTCACACCAATAAAAGACCCGTTGCATTGTTACCCGAAAAAGGGAATCATTACGTTTTATTCGACCCCGTTGAACGAACTCGAACCCGAGTAACAAAAGCAGTCGCGCAAACACTCTCACCCGAGAGTTTTATGTTTTATCGACCGTTACCGCCAGTCATTCATCACGCTGCGGAATTATTTCAGTTTGGCATAAAAGGTTACGAAAAAAATATTATTGAAATCGTTGTATTGGGAATCATCGCAACGTTGTTAGGCATGGCTATACCCCAAGCAACAGCGATTTTAGTTAATGATGCAATTCCCGATAGCGATCGCCTTTTATTATGGCAAATTGGATTAGTATTAGTTGCCGTTACTATTGGAAAATCTGCCTTTGGTATGGCTCAAGCTATTCTGTCACTCCGAGTAGAAAATGCTGCGGATAGTGCCTTACAGCCTGCGGTTTGGGATCGAATGTTGAAGTTAAAACCCGCATTTTTTCGCTGTTATTCATCGGGCGATTTATTAACTCGATTAATGGCCGTTAGCCAAATTCGTCAATTAATTAGTGGCGCTACCCAACGCACTCTTTTAAATGCAGTATTTTCCCTGCTAAATTTAGGCTTAATGTTATTTTATAGCTGGAAACTTGCCTTAGTCGGAGTGGGTTTAACGGGAATAGCAGTTATTGTTACAGGCTTATCAAGTATGCTTTTAATTCGTCAAGAAAGACAGCAAGAAACAGTCGAGGGAGAGATTAACGGACTCACCGTAGAACTCATTAACGGTGTCTCAAAATTACGAGTAGCAACCGCAGAAGAACGGGCTTTTGCAGCTTGGGCGAAAAAATACAGCCAGCGCATCAAATTAAAAGCTAATATTCAAG
This sequence comes from Limnoraphis robusta CS-951, assembly GCF_000972705.2. The sequence goes on from NZ_LATL02000212.1 coordinate 7,363, forward strand.
GGATTAATGACAGCATTTCGGTGTTTAATGAAGTGTTACCTTTACTCAGTTCTATTCTAATTTTTTGGTTTGCGATTGTGTTCATAGAAGCGGCTAAAACTCAAGGGAACACTGGGCTAAATATGGGGACATTTATAGCGTTTAATTCGGCATTTGGAACCTTTATTTCCGGCGTAACAGACTTGAGTAATACCCTGACTGATATCTTAGGAATTGTACCCCTTTGGGAACGGGCGAAACCAATTGTACAGGGAACAATAGAATCAGACCCAACCAAAGCCGATCCGGGTCGGTTAAGGGGAAAAATAGTAATGGATCGGGTTATTTTTCGCTATCAAGAAAATGGGGCTTTAATTTTAAATGATATCACAATTCATGCAGAACCCGGAGAATTTATCGCCATTGTCGGCCCGTCTGGGAGTGGAAAATCAACACTATTTCGTTTATTATTAGGATTTGAAACGCCCGAAAGTGGTAATATTTATTATGATGATAAAGATTTGGCAGGATTGGATATTCAAGCGGTTCGACGACAGTTAGGCGCAGTGTTACAAAATGGTCGAATTAATGCGGGTCCAGTCTTTGATAATATTACCTGCGGCGCATTGGTAACATTAGAAGAAGCTTGGGAAGCGGCGCAAATGGCGGGTTTAGCTGCCGATCTTGAGCAAATGCCGATGGGAATACACACGGTTGTTAGCGAGGGAGGAACGAATCTTTCGGGAGGACAAAAACAGAGGTTATTAATTGCCCGGGCGATGGTTTTAAAGCCAAAAATTGTGTTAATGGATGAAGCAACTAGCGCTTTGGATAACCGCACCCAAGCGATTGTTTCTGAAAGTTTAGAGCGGTTGAATGCGACTAGAATTGTGATCGCTCATCGTCTCAGTACCATTCGCAATGCAGACCGAATTTATGTGATAGAATCGGGGCGTTTAGTAGAAATAGGTTCGTTTGATCAACTGCTTCAGCGAGGCGGTTTATTTTCTCGATTAGTGGCGCGACAGTTGCAGTAGAAAATGTTGAATTCTTGTTTTTTCGGAAAACTGGCAACCCCAATAAATTAGCAGGATAAAAAGCTCAATTGCTTGGGCTGGCATCCGATCCAAAAGCTTAACGAGATGAGAGACAAAGAAGTATTTGTACAAATGTTTCTTTGCCTCCCCTATTACTAGAACACTCTAGCTACTCTGAGCGCTTAGTTGTCGTACAAATGTAACTTTTTGCTGTCCAAGTTACTACTACTACCAACGAAAAAACCCTCCAGCAACAGCTTCCAATTCTTCATCTTTTAACTCGGCACTGCCTCCGTTGGAACTGTTGGCATTGAGCCATTCTTCTACTTCTTTTGAAGTGAAACTGTAGCCCTTTTCTTGGCTTAACTCAACTGCCAGATTAACGATTTCTTCTTGGCTATTAACCGATTGAAAGTGCTGTTGCAAAGCAGCATCGGACAGAACTTCTTGGTAAAACTGATTGAGAGTCGCAGTAGACATGACATTTCTCCTGTGATCATAGAGATTGTTTTTTCGAGTTGTGTTCTTACCAAAATTTTAGGCAACTCACCCCTCTACTAATCTAATGGGTAGAACTTGAACGGGATTATGCAGATCCGAACAGTAAAAGCGAAAAAAAATTGTCAGTCAATTGATATGATGTCCAGTTGATTAATATTGTTATGGGGGTGGGGCGGGTTTAACTCAATCTCGGAGTGGTCGTCAAGATCAATGCACCAACCCGCCCCTACAGTATGATCGTTGATTACTCGGATATCATATTACCCTTGCAAGAGCGCTTTGTAGCGTTATTATTTCTCTTGAAAATCACGATCATTTTTTCAACGAGAATAGGCGACTGCATAGAACGGTATCCTGTTAATAAACAATTAATCAAGATACTCAATTCCAGTCGCCAAAGAACGCTTTAAGTTACAAGGAATTATCCGAACAGCCCTTTGTATTTTTGCATAATGCCCTTGCTAGTGGGCAACCAAGACGGTGCTGGGCCAGTAGCTTCAATAATAATAAAGCCCCCTGCGATCGCATCAAGTTCAGAATCATTTAATTCTTGGCTGGTGGCGTTTTCTGCTTCCTGAGCGGTTAACTCTGATGTCTGTTGAAACAATGAATTGTTGGTTTCCATAATGGCTTTCCTTCAAGACTCCAGTGTGTGTTTGTTTAGAGTTGTGTTCTTACCAAAATGTTCGGCAACTCACCCCTCTACTGATCTAATGGGTCTAACTTGAATGCGTTTATGCAGACATCGGACACTGATGGTCAGTAGCCAGTCATCAACTGACTATTGATAACGGACAACTGACCACTTTACTAACTGGGAGTATCCAAAAGGCTTACATTTTACCCTTCTGCATCACTTCCTGAAGATGACGACGAACTTCCTCAGCTTGCTGGCGCTCTTGCTGTTGTAATTTCTTGAACAGTTCCACACAAGCGTCAGAGTCAGTATTCTGCGCGTCTTCGATATAGGTGTTATAAATCTGAACGGCTTCAGATTTGTTCTTTAACAAGGCAATCAAATCGTACTCAAGATCGCTGACAGCCTTGGAGTTTCCAGTAGCAACCATAGAGTTAATCTCCATTAGCTAAGTTTTAACTCATATTGACTCAATCTCGTTAATGCTTCATCTATCCAAAAGGGTATAAATATCGAGTAACTGAACAGTAGTAGGTTGGGTTGAACAAAGTGAAACCCAAAAATCCTCTCAAAATGTTGGGTCTCGTCAACTCGACACCAACCTACAAATAAATTAGTAGTAGGTTGGGTTGAACAAAGTGAAACCCAAAAATCCTCTCAAAATGTTGGGTCTCGTTAACTCGACACCAACCTACAGATGAATTAGTAGTAGGTTGGGTTGAACAAAGTGAAACCCAAAAATCCTCTGAGAATGTTGGGTCTCGTGAACTCGACACCAACCTACAAATAAATTAGTAGTAGGTTGGGTTGAACAAAGTGAAACCCAAAAATCCTCTCAGACTGTTGGGTCTCGTGAACTCGACACCAACCTACAAATAAATTAGAACACAAGTAGTAGGTTGGGTTGAACAAAGTGAAACCCAAAAATCCTCTCAAAATGTTGGGTCTCGTCAACTCGACACCAACCTACAGATGAATTAGTTCCGTTTTTTAGAACTCAAAGTTACAAATTGCATCCCCATCATTTGAATAAGGATTTTGTAAACATTCTAATTCTTGAATCCTCTCCGCCTGAGTTCGGTTAAGCATTTCCAATTGTTGAATCTGTTCTTTAGATTCTTTATCCTCAACTCGGTGTAATTGTTCAAACTGACGAGATTTAACGTGTTCCTCAACTACCATTAGCTTCAACATCTTCTCTAACACTTGATCGCATTTTTCGAGGAATTCAAGCGGGTTTGGCTGGTTCGCCGCAAGACTAAGCAACTGAACAGGTAGGGAAGATTGAGTCATAATACTCTTTTCCAATAACAGTAGGGTTGATTCTTCTAACTTAGTACGGACTTCCAGACGACAGAGTAAGTGTGATCCAGATATGAAGTTTTGTTAAGGCTTGCGATAAGTTCCACCTTCCTCACAACCAGAAAGTCTTTCTCCATTAATCCATTGATAGGAGTTAGGCTTTTTCCCATTCTGTGATTTACGTTTGCGAAAAGCCGTAAAACTTAAAGTGATAAGTTCGGATGTCGTATTGTAGTATTCAGTCAGTTTATCACTAAGTAATTGATTTTTTGTAGATGATTCAGCTATTATGAATACAGCACATGAAAATAATAAAAGCTCTTTCCATGAATATTTAATTTTCTGTACACTGATGTAATGAAGAAAGTTTTTAAGTTCAAGCTTTGACTCTATAAGATTAAGATGACGAGGATTGTAGTTAATACATAATTTTTCAACGGTCTTTAAAACTTTCTTTGACTTGGGAATTGAGGCGACAGAATAATCAGTCAAGCACTCCATAAATACTAGGTCTGTGTCTTCTATTAAAATTTGCTCGAATAAATCTTGATCAGACTGGAATCTATATTTTTCTTTGGCTAAACCCGAGAAAATCTTTTGAAGAAACTTACTTTCTTCAGATTGATCTTGGTTGAAGTTAGATAGAAACATAGGAAGTGCTGAATGAACTTGGTAAGTATACTTTTCTCCGAGGATAACGACTTCCCATAAAAGTTTATAAGATTTTGCAACTTGAAAAGCAGCCTTTGTTTTCATGGGAGCAATACCTTGATCTTCACAATACTGTTCAAATTTAGACGCTTGTAGAGATGCTTTACTACTAAACAGAGTTCTCCAAGCTTTGGCAACAAGAGCATTACTATCTCTCAATTCATCCCAATACTGTTTTTGATCTTCAGTTAAATCCAAGCTGAGAAAGGAATCACTAGGCAAATTTTCTATCAGTTGAGCAATTTTCTCTACTGTCTCATTATCTGTTTTAACCATGTTAAATTCCTCTAAATGTCAATTTAAAACTTTAAATACAGCCTTCTTACACTATAGAGGCTGATAACAGACAAGTGTTAAGGATAGTTACTAATTTTTTGCCAAACACCAACCGACGTCCCCCGTTGCGGTACGCTAAAGAATGGACAAAAAAAAGCAACGATAACAAGCGATCGCACACAGCATGACAACCGTATCTGCCCCCAGTCGAACCGTTCGGATCGGTTCACGCAAAAGTCAACTCGCACTCGTCCAAACCTATTGGGTGCAAGCCGAACTTCAGAAGCACTTCCCCGATATCGAATTTGAAGTGCATACCATGTCTACCCAGGGTGATAAAATCCTTGATGTGGCTCTTGCTAAAATTGGGGATAAAGGACTCTTTACCAAAGAACTCGAAGTCGGGATGCTCAACCATGAAACCGACATCGCCGTTCACTCCCTCAAAGATTTGCCGACAAACCTCCCCGAAGGATTAATGTTAGGATGCGTCACGGAACGGGAAGATCCCGCAGATGCGTTAGTTGTTCACGAAAAACACAAAGACAAACAACTGGAAACCCTTCCTGAAGGTGCGGTTATTGGGACTTCTTCTCTGCGGAGACTCGCCCAACTGCGTCACCACTTCCCCCATTTTGAATTTAAAGATATTCGCGGCAACCTCAACACTCGCCTGGAAAAACTCGACGAAGGCGGCTATGATGCGATTATTTTAGCAGTGGCTGGACTGACACGTTTAGGAATGGGCGATCGCATTCATCAAATTATTTCCTCTGATGTTTCCCTACACGCTGTTGGACAAGGGGCTTTAGGCATAGAATGTCGGGATGGGGATGAGAATATTTTAGAAGTGATCAAAGTCTTAGAACATACTCCCACCGCCCAACGTTGTCACGCTGAACGGGCTTTTTTACGAGAATTAGAAGGCGGTTGTCAGGTTCCCATTGGTGTAAATAGCCAAGTGGAAAATAACCAATTGACTCTCATCGGAATGGTTGCCAGTTTAGACGGAAAACGCCTCATTCGAGATACCGTTATTGGAGAAGCAAGCAACGCCGAACAATTGGGAATTGATCTGGCTCATCGTTTAAGAGAACAAGGCGCTAAGGAAATTTTAGATCAAATCTTTGCGGAAATTCAACGGCAGTAATTCAGTGAACACCGGATCACTGATGTAGGGGCGGGTTCCGAACAAATCTAGATCTTCCCCTGAAAAACTTTGATAAACCCGCCCCTTACAGTCAACTGTTTTATAAGGATTAGGTGGGAGAAATGAGGAATTAGAAAGAACGATAACAATATCTTTTCTAACTCCTCACCCCTATGACTGAAAAACTTGATCCTTTTCTAACGGCTTTGAAGTTTACCCTCAAATGGGAAGGCGGCGCCGGACATCCCCAAGATTTAGGCGGTGTTATCCAATATGGCATTACACAGGCGACGTTTGACACCTATCGCCGCCGTCAAGGTTTACCGTTAAAATCAGTGGTTGATATTACTCCCTCAGAAGTTGAACAAGTTTACTTAGAGATGTATTGGAAACCCTCAAAAGCAGACTTGATGGTGTTACCTTTGGCTGTTGCTCATTTTGATACGGCTGTGAATTTTAACGTTAAAGGAAGTGTTGAATTTCTACAAGAAGCCATTGGGGGATTAACAATAGACGGGAGTTTTGGCCCGAAAACCCAAGCCGCTTTAGAACAGAATAACACCTTTGAAACGGCTCAACGCTATTGTCAAGCGCGGATTAATTATCGCTATCAACGAGTACAAGTGAACGCTTCTCAGGAAATCTTTCTCGAAGGATGGCTAAAACGGGATCGGGATTTATTGCGTTATCTCTCGCAACTGCAAGAAGATTCACAAACTCAAACTCCGGCTCCGATGGAAACCATTTCAGGCGATCGCAATTCCCCAAATATTGTAGACAAATTAGAGCAAGCGATCAACTTACTCCAAGACGTCTTAGATGAACTCAAGCAGTCCAAAGTCGTAGAAGGGAAATCAGAGAATTGAGGAGAAAAAGCAGCAAATGTCAGAAATCTTTAAAAATTCTGCGGCTTGATTAAAAAGGGTTCCCAATTAGCACAACCCTTGTCTAGTAATGAATCTAGCCTTTTGCTTCCCGCTTATCTTTGATTCAAATCCGACTTACAAACCTCCAAAATTTTGCGATCCGCTTGACTTATAGACTCAATCGGGTAAAATCCCTCTAGAGAAACGCTCTGATCTGCGCCCCCGGAAGTGGAGGCTGCCACAACTGAGGGATTAAAACCAATCGCGTAGGGATGTGTTTCTTGAGTGTAACTATCGATCACGGTTAAAGCTAACCCATTGCCTTGAGGAGTCCCCCAAAAACAATCAAACGAAGAATGCGGCATATAGAAAGCACCCACCATCCGACCCTGATTAACCTCAAACACCATGTAAGCCTGACCCAGTTGATCCCGTTGGGGAGATTGGCCATAGAGATAAGTGCCATTGGCCAGAAAAGGTGTTCCCGGTTGAAAAGACTGAGCAATAACCGAATCAGATTTGGACTGATTGATGGGATGAGCGAGCGCCATCTGCACCTGCAAGGGAGTATTAAATAGGCTAATTATTAAGACAAAGAAAAAAGTGATAGGATTGCAGTGATTGAAGAAATTGCTATGAGGCTCCCCTTGACACCCAGAATCAAGCAATTGATCTCGTTGCATTTTTGATAATCCTCAAACATGATGGTAAATAGGGCAAAAGAAACAAGATTGGTGTGAGTTTGTCTTGACCCAAAAGTAATCGACCCTATTTCCAACATACAATAAGAAATAGAGGGCTGCTATAATCCGTCTAGCCTAACTGAGTTGAATAGGCCTCTACTGTATCAAAATATTCAAACAGTCGGCTTTCTGACGAGATCAAAACCCATCAATAGAAATGTTAAGAAATACGGTAGAATCGTTGAGAATCTCAAACCGACCAATCGTCGATTGAGGGGTAGAGTCTGTCTTCTCACAGGTGACTGCTGTTAGGGCCAAATTTTGATCTAGCCTCTCAGTTTGACTGCTGCTGTTGAAAGACAACCGTGAGTAGGCGATAAACTCAATAGAGTTAGCCGACACACGAAGAAGCAAACCGCTTGTGTCAGGAGATGATTAGGGTGTGTAGTTCGCCCAGATAGAAATCAAAACTCTATCCAAACCAAGTCTTTGTCTCACTTGTTGATCAAACTTGGAACTATGGTGACTTACGAAGCATAGTACCGGAACGCAAAGTCAATCATGCGAATTCTATTTGTAGCTGCTGAAGCCTCACCTTTGGCTAAAGTGGGTGGCATGGGAGATGTCGTCGGCGCTTTACCAAAAGTGCTGCGGGCAATGGGACACGATGTCAGGGTATTCATGCCCTATTACGGTTTCCTCCCCGATAAACTGGAAATTCCCACCGAACCCATTTGGTGGGGAAATGCCATGTATCAAAAATTTGCAGTCTATGAAACGAGACTGCCAAAATCAGACGTACCACTCTACCTGTTTGGGCATCCTTCCTTTATGCCTCGTCGTGTCTACTACGGAGAAGACGAAGAGTGGCGTTTCACCTTATTTGCCAATGGTGCGGCTGAATTTACCTGGAATTACTGGAAACCGGAGATTATTCACTGCCACGACTGGCACACAGCCATGATTCCAGTCTGGATGAACGAAACCCCAGACGTTAAAACCATTTTCACCATTCACAATTTAGCCTATCAAGGGCCTTGGCGGTGGTTCCTGGAACGGATTACCTGGTGTCCTTGGTACATGGAAGGTCATAACGTCATGGCGGCGGCGGTACAGTTTGCTGATGAAGTGACAACCGTTTCTCCCACCTATGCCGAACAAATTCAAACGGCTGCTTACGGTGAAACTCTTGAAGGTTTACTCTCTTTTGTCAGTGGTAAACTCTCAGGTGTTCTCAACGGTATCGATGTCGAAACCTATAACCCGGAAACCGATCGCTTTATTGTCGAAAACTATAACGCCGATACCATTGATCGACGTAAAGCCAATAAGATCGCATTGCAAGAAGAACTGGGGTTAGTCGTAGACTCCGGCGTATTTTTGATCGGGATGGTCAGCCGACTGGTTGAACAAAAAGGACTTGATCTGGTGATTCAAATTATGGATCAGTTCTTGTCTTATACCGATGCCCAGCTTGTGGTTTTGGGAACAGGCGATCGCTATTATGAAACCCAAATGTGGCAGATGGCGTCTCGTTATCCGGGTCGGATGGCGAGTCATATTCTGTTTAATGAAGCCTTATCTCGGCGGATTTATTCGGGTTGCGATGCCTTGATCATGCCCAGTCGCTTTGAACCTTGCGGAATTAGCCAAATGTTAGCGATGCGTTATGGCTGTGTTCCCATTGTCCGGCGTACAGGTGGACTCGTTGATACGGTTTCCTACAATGACCCTACGAATGATACGGGTACGGGTTACTGTTTTGATCGTTATGAACCGATGGACTTCCTCACAGCGATGATTCGTGCGTTAGAAGCCTATCGTCATAAAGACCAATGGAAAAAGCTGCAACAACGGGGAATGTGGCAAAACTTTAGTTGGGAAAAGTCAGCTTACGAGTACATCAAAATCTATAACCGAGTTCTGGGAACTCAATACGATGGACAACCCGCCGAACAAAGCCCAACTTCTAGTGTAACGGTTTAGTTTTCAAGCGTTCAAAGTTCAAGCTTTTAAGTCGATGATTTAACTTGAATTTTGAACGCTTTGCCCGTAAAGTGTCTGTGAACTCGAAAGTGCCGATACTTCCACCCTCGCTCGCACCAAGCCGAACAGATAATCAGATCACCCTATTGATTGTTTTATGTTTCTCAGAGTGGAAGTAGAAGATCCTCTAAGTGTGAGACAGTAGAAGCATTAGCAAAAATAACAATAGCTTATATTCATTTCAAGGCATAGCAGGCGGCAACTATGAAAATCCTCAAAACACAAACCCTTTACGGCCCAAACTTCTGGAGTATCAATCATCCTCATCTGATCGTCATTCAACTCGATGTAGAAGACCTCAGCGATCGCCTCTCCAACCAGATCCCCGACTTCTACAATCAACTCGTTAAGACGCTTCCCGGTTTGATCGAACATCACGGATCTCGGGGGTATCGGGGCGGCTTTTTGCAACAGATGCAAGAGGGAATCTCCATCGCACAGGTGATTCAACACGTTGCCCTTGAGTTGCAAATTTTAGCACAAATGCCTGTTTCTTTTGGTCGGACTCGCCCCAGCGCTACGCCTGAAATTTATCGGGTGGCTTTTGAGTATAAAAATCCTCGGGCGGGACGCTATGCGGCTAGGGCGGCTTTGCGTCTGTGTCAGAGTTTAATCGATCAAAGCTATTATCCGCAAGTTGAACTGGAAATTGATCTCGAAGATTTACAAGAAATTCAAGTCGAAGATGCCCTCGGCCCGACAACAGAAGCGATTGTTAATCAAGCCCAAAAACGTGGGATTCCTTGGCAAGAATTACCCGTTCGTCATGTTGTACAACTGGGTTATGGTAAATATCAGCGTCGCATTCAAGCCGCTCAAACTGACCAAACTCACATTCTCGGAATTGAATTTGCAGGAGATAAACAAGCCACCAAAATCCTGCTGCGAGAAGCTTGTTTACCCACACCTCTCGGAGAAGTGATTTATTATTTTGATGAACTCGAAGATGCCATTGATCGGGTTGGGGGTTTTCCGATTGTGATTAAACCCCTTGATGGAAATCATGGACGGGGAATTACTTTAAATATTAACAGTTGGGAAGATGCAGAAAATGCCTATGATTTAGCGAAAGAAGAATCAAAAGCAGGCGGGATTTTAGTTGAACGATTTTATCGCGGTCAAGATTATCGGGTTTTAGTGATTAATGGTAAAGTAGAAGCGGTTGCTGAACGAGTTCCGGCTCATGTAATTGGCGATGGTCACTCAACGATTGAGGAATTAGTCGAAGACATAAACCGTCATCCTCATCGGGGAAATGGTCACGAAAATATTCTAACTCGCATTGAAATAGATGGTCATACCGATGATGTTCTTGCCCAACAAGGCTATGTTCTTGATAGCATTTTAGAAGAAGATGAAATCTGTTATCTCAAAGCGACAGCGAACCTCAGTACAGGTGGAATTGCCATTGATCGCACTGAGGAAATTCACCCGGAAACCGTTTGGATGGCTGAACGAGCGGCTAAAATTGTGGGGTTAGATATTGCCGGAATTGATATCACTTGTACAGATATTAGTCGCCCTCTTAAAGAGGTTGATGGGGTGATTATTGAGGTGAATGCTGCACCGGGTTTGCGAATGCACCTACAACCCAGTCAAGGAAAATCGCGTGATGTCACGTCTCCGATTTTAGAGATGCTTTATCCGCCGGGATCTGCTTATCGAATTCCCATTATTGCGATCACCGGAACCAATGGAAAAACCACCACTACTCGTCTAATTGCTCATATTTTCAAACAGACTAAAAAAGTGATTGGTTATACGACAACAGACGGGACTTATATCGGAGAATATTTGTTAGATTCCGGTGATAATACCGGACGTCAAAGCGCTCAAATTATTCTCAATGATCCAACCGTTGAAGTGGCAGTATTAGAAACAGCAAGAGGCGGAATTTTAAGGTCGGGGTTAGGATTTGATCGCTCGGATGTGGGCGTGGTTTTAAATGTGGCGGCCGATCATTTGGGGTTAGAAGATATTAACACCCTCGAAGAGATGGCACAGGTGAAAAGTGTCGTCGCTGAAGCCACCGATGAAAACGGTTATGCGGTGTTGAATGCTGATGATCCCTTAGTCGCAAATATGGCAAAATGGGTCAAAGGAAAGGTGGCTTATTTTTCCATGAATCCTGAAAATCCAATCATTCAAGAACATCTGCGAAAAGGAGGAATTGCGGCGATTTATGACGGGGGTTTTCTAACGTTTTGCAACGGACAAGATACCATCCAAGTTGAACAAATGGTGAATGTTCCTTCAACTTTGCGGGGTTTGGTTTCTTTTATGATTTCCAATGTGTTAGCGGCGAGTTTGGCGGCTTATGTTCAGGGGGTGAGTGTTGAAAATATTAGTACAGGATTACGAACGTTTCAAGTCTCTTTAGACCAAACTCCTGGGCGGATGAATTTGATTGAATTGGGCAAGTTTCATGTTTTAATTGATTATGCTCACAATCCGGCGGGTTATCAAGCGATTGGTGAATTTATTCGTCAGTGGTCAGAGGGTGAACGAATTGGGGTGATTGGAGGTCCTGGCAATCGCCGTGATCAAGATTTAAAAGAATTAGGACGGTTAGCTACTCAGATGTTTGATTGGGTGATTATCAAAGAAGATGATGATACCCGCGATCGCCCTCGCGGAGAAGCAGCCCGTTTAATTCGGGAGGGAATTTGCCAAGAAAAACCTCAGTTTAAATATGAGGAAATTTTGGATGAAACGGAAGCCATTCAAGCCGCTTTAGCAGAAGCTTCAGAAGGTAGTTTAGTCGTGATTTTTCCAGAGAGTGTTAAACGAGCGATCTCGTTGTTGCAGTAATCTGTTTAATGGGGGTTTTTACCCTCAATGATTTTTTCAAAGAATTAAAATTTTAGACAAAATACAATGAGTCCAACCAATCAAACGATTAACTGGGATGGAATTTGTAACGAACTCTCGGGACTAGAGATCATTCGCGATCGCAACCAACTGACTAAACTCTCCCAAGATTATTATCACTTTAGCCCGATTTTACAGCCCTTATTACAGGATAAAATCGCTGATTTAGTTGTTCGTCCCCTCAACGAAACCGAAGTCTTAAAAGTCGCTAAAATTTGCGTTCAATACCAAATTCCCCTCACGGTTCGAGGGGCGGGAACTGGAAATTATGGGCAATGTATTCCCCTAGAAGGCGGAATTGTTTTAGACTTATCCAAAATGAATCAAATTAACTGGATAAAACCGGGGTTAGCTTCCGTTGAACCGGGAGTAAAATTAGCCGCCTTTGATAAACAAGCCCGTGAACAAGGTTGGGAATTACGCATGGTTCCTTCAACCTATCGAACCGCAACAATAGGCGGGTTTATTGGGGGGGGGAGGGGGGGGATTGGTTCGATTAATTATGGACAATTACGCGATCGCGGAAATCTGCAAGCGGTGCGGGTTGTCACGATGGAAGATGAACCCCGTGTGCTAGAATTAAGAGGGGATGATGTACAAAAAGTTAATCATGCTTATGGCACCAATGGGATTATTACCGCCTTAGAAATTCCCCTCGCCCCTGCTTATCCTTGGGCTGAATTCATTGTGATTTTTGATGATTTTATGAACTCGGCACGTTTTGGTCAAGCGTTAGGATATTCAGATGGAATGATCAAAAAATTAATCTGTATTTGTGCGTCGCCCATTCCCTCTTATTTTGCAGCCTTTCGAGAAGAAATTCCTCAAGGAAAACATTGTGCATTATTAATCGTTGCTGAACCGAGTTTAGAAGCCTTTCAAGATTTAGTGCGAGAATTTAACGGTGAAATCTGCTATCAAAAATCAGCCCAAGAAGCCAATAAAGGCACAACCGTTATTGAATATACTTGGAATCATACCACATTACACGCTCGTAGTGCGGACCCCTCTTTAACCTATTTACAGGCGTTATTTCCCTTCGATCCTGAGTTAAAATTAATCGAACATTGTTATCATCATTTTGGGGATGAAGTGATGCTGCATTTAGAGTATTTAAGAACTCAAGGACAAATGCTTCCGGCTGCATTACAAGTGGTTCGGTTTACAACAGAAGAACGGTTAAATGAGATTATTCGCTATCACGAAGACAAGGGAATTTTGATTTTTAATCCTCATACTTATATTTTAGAAGATGGGGGAATGAAAACGATTAATATTGAACAATTAGAGTTTAAAAAACAAGTTGATCCGCATGGTTTATTAAACCCCGGAAAAATGAAAGCGTGGCTTGAACATTAAACGTAAAATACGTTATTGCGATCGCGTAACGCATCAATTTTTAAGCAGTAGGATGGGTTAGTTCCAGGTAACACATCCTACAATGGAGTGAATTTTATGAAATCAAATTAATTCAATATATTGGCGGAATCCAACCTGTGATACTTCTGTTGATTATTCAAAACCTATTTCAGTCAAAAATCGGATTAGAAAAATTAATAATTGCTCTATTAAGTCATTCAATATGCCACAATATGAACAAGTAGAGTTAACATCCAATTATGGCGATTAATTTAAGCAAGGGTGAAAGAATCAATCTCTCCAAAGAAGCGCCCGGATTAAAAACAGCCGGGATAGGTTTGGGATGGGATACAAACACCACAGACACAGGTACAGCGTTTGACTTGGATACTTCCGTCTTTATGTTAGGAGCAAATGGGAAAATTCCCAACGAAAAATACTTTGTCTTCTACAATAACTTACAGTCGCCCGATGGTTCAGTCAAACATCTCGGAGATAGTCGAACAGGAGAGGGCGCAGGCGATGACGAAACCGTTCAAATTGATTTAACTCAGGTTGAAGCTGCGGTTCAAGAAATCATCTTTATTGTGACGATACATGAAGCCGACACCAGACGTCAAAACTTTGGACAAGTTCGCAATTCTTTTATCAGAATTTACGATGAAACCACCCAACAAGAAATTGCTAAATATGAACTAGAAGAAGATTTTTCCAGAGAGACTGCGATTGAGTTTGGTCGGCTTTATAAAAAAGATGGAGAGTGGAGATTTCAAGCCGTAGGAGAAGGTTATAACTCCGGCTTACAAAGTTTTGTAGATAAATACGCTTCTTAGATTTTATCTAAGAAAATAAACTTGCATAAAAGAGGAGCTTATAAAAACGAATGAGCTTCTCTTTTACCTAAACAGACGGGAATTTATATGATATCCGACTAATCAATAATCCTCTTCGTAGGGGCGGGTTTTTACAGTTTACAGTTATACAGTTATCAGTTATCAGTATTAAATGTAGGGGCGGGTTCGGATTGAGCTTTTGTTCTCAGAATTAACATTAATAAACCCGCCCGTCACCAACCTAAAATCATAAAACAACCCTTTTTTTTGCCAAAATATTTGTTAGGGTGGGGCGGGTTTACAGAAATGAGCTGTTAGATTTAACAATTTTTTCGGAACCCGCCCCTACTCTCCCTGGTTGCTGATTTCAGCATTTTCTTAAATGTAGGGGCGGGTTCGTCACGATGTTGGTTAACCTAAAATAAACATTAATAAACCCGCCCGTCACCAACCTAAAATCATAAAAACACCCTTTTATTTTGGGTGAAATTGAAAAGGTTCATGGATAATCGACTAGGCTAAGATGAGTGATCAGCCATCTGGTTAGTTCATCGGTCAGACAGAAAAGACAAAAAAGCGCATACAATTAAAAGGAGAAAGCAGAACCTAATTTGACTATCCAAAATGTTAAAAAGATTTTGCTCAACGCGGTTGTTCGTCGTTTGTGACAAATGACAACAGACCCTTGATAATATTAACAACTGAACGTCAACTCTGAAAAATCAACCTAACCCAAGATGACAAAAACCTATACAAACACAACTTCTACTCCATCCTCCCTTGATGAAGCCGCTATCGTAGCAACAGACGTTCACAAATGGTATGGAAACCATTTTCATGCGTTACGAGGAGTCAGTCTCACCGTTAAACGGGGGGAAGTCGTCGTGATCATGGGGCCAAGTGGTTCAGGGAAATCAACCTTTATTCGCACGTTTAACGCCCTCGAAGAATTTCAGCAGGGAAGTATTATCATCGATGGAATTAGCCTCTCTCACGACTTGAAGAATATTGAAGAAATTCGCCGAGAAGTGGGGATGGTGTTTCAACAGTTTAACTTATTTCCCCATCTGAGTATTTTACAAAATGTCACCCTTGCACCGATCTGGGTGCGTCGCTGGCCGAAAGCAAAAGCCGAAGAAGTTGCTTTACAATTATTAGAACGGGTAGGTATTCTAGAACAGGCGAAAAAGTTTCCCGGACAGTTATCAGGCGGTCAACAGCAACGGGTAGCGATCGCACGAGCGTTAGCGATGCAGCCGAAAATTATGTTATTTGATGAACCGACATCCGCTTTAGATCCGGAAATGGTGCGAGAAGTTTTGGATGTCATGCGAACCCTAGCGAGTGAGGGAATGACGATGGTTTGTGTCACCCATGAAGTTGGGTTTGCGCGGGAAGTTGCCGATCGAGTTGTGTTAATGTCAGATGGGGTGTTGGTTGAAGAAGGAACTCCAGAAGCCTTTTTCAGCAATCCGAAAGAGGAACGCACGAAAAAATTCTTATCTCAAATTCTCTAAAAGCGAGAAACTGAGAATACAAGGTCTTGATGCGGAAAAGTGGCGTTCAAGCTTGTAAAAAAGGGAAGTGAATTCTAGCGACATCTTGAAAGAGTTGAGAGTTTTGATGTGTCAAACTGCACAAAATGGCGGCATGGTTCGTCTATCATCAATGGGGTGTAAGTGTTAGTGTATGGGCATACCTTAACCCAGGTGAAGCTGAAATCTGATGGTTCATGTCATCGTACCATTGACAGGCGTACATTCAACTCTAATTTTCGGTTGAGTTGTACATTGTTATCCCTAAGCTCACAGTCAATTAACCCTTGTTGAATAGGAGTCACCCCATTATGGATGAGAAAAAGCAGCGAGATTTACGCCGTCATGCGGCTGAGAACTTTTTGAACTCGCTGGAACAACAACTGCTAGAAGCCTTTAAAGAGCCTGTTCCTGAACCTCCCGCTCCCCCGCCTGTCTCCCGTTTAGAGAAGTTGAAAAAAGCTCAACCTCAACCGTCTGAACCCATTGATCTGTCTGCATTAGAGGAT